>CAMJXZ010000056.1 GCA_946409855.1 uncultured Clostridia bacterium
GTGGATCACTACATAGAAGGTAAGGAACTTGAGGTGGACGCCGTCTGTGACGGAAGCGACGTTTTCGTGCCCGGCATAATGGAACTGGTGGAACGGACCGGCATCCATTCCGGCGACTCCATCAGCGTCTATCCCGCTTTCTCCATCTCCGACCGGGTCAAGGGCATCATCCTGCAGTACGCCAAAAAGCTGGGGCTGGGGATCGGCATCAAAGGCCTTTACAACATTCAGTTCATCGTGGACCGGCAGGAAAACGTCTACATCATCGAGGTGAACCCCCGTTCCTCCCGCACGGTGCCCTTCCTGTCCAAGTCCACCGGCTACAGCCTGGCGGACATCGCCACCGAGGTCATCCTCGGCAAGACCCTCAAGGAGCAGGGCATTTTCTGCCTGTACCCGGAGGAAAAGAAACGGTATTACGTGAAAGTCCCCGTCTTTTCCTTCAACAAGATCAAGGGCATGGACGTATACCTGAGCCCTGAAATGAAGTCCACCGGCGAAGCGATCGGCTACGACGACAAACTGAACCGCGCGCTGTACAAGGCCCTGCAGGCCGCCGGGATGCGCCTGCAGAACTACGGCACGGTCTTTGCCACCCTGGCCGACGACGACAAGGAAGAGGCGCTGCCGCTGATCCGCCGGTTCTATAACCTGGGCTTCAACATCCAGGCGACCGTCGGCACCGCGCGCTTCCTCAAGGAGCACGGCATCCGCACGCACATCCTCAAAAAGATCAGCGAGGGCAGCGACGAGATCCCGGACGCCCTGCGGCAGGGACACATCGCCTATGTGATCAACACCCGCCGGATCGACTCGCCCGACCAGGCCAGCGACGGCATCGCTATCCGCCGGCTGGCGACGGACAACAACGTTTCCATCTTTACCTCGCTGGATACGGTGCGGGTGCTCCTGGACGTGCTGGAGGAGACCACGCTGACCATTTCCACCATCGACGCGTGACGGGAAAGAACAGATGAAGCAGAGCCGATTTGAAATCACGGAGAACGTCCCGCTGACCGGATCCGTATACCGGATGCGCATCGCCGGGGATACCGGGGACGTCGCCCGGCCGGGGCAGTTCGTCAGCCTCCGGCTTTCGGGGTATTACCTGCGCCGGCCCATCTCGGTGTGCGACCGGGAGGGAGACTGCCTGACCCTGATCTACAAGACCGTGGGCGCGGGCACAAGGGCCATGAGCGGCATGAAGCCGGGGGAGACGCTGGACGTGCTGACCGGCCTCGGCAACGGCTACGATCTTTCTGAAAGCGGGGACGCGCCGCTGCTGCTGGGCGGCGGCGTGGGCGTGCCGCCCCTGTACTGGCTGGGCAAAGAACTGGTCCGTCAGGGCCGCCGGGTGACCGCGGTGCTGGGCTTCAATACCCGGGCGGAGGTCTTTTACGAAGAGGAATTCCGGGCCCTGGGCTGCCGGGTGACCGTCGCCACCGCGGACGGGAGCTATGGCCGGAAGGGGTTTGTGACCGACGCGCTGCCCGCGGATTATTCCTATGTGTATACCTGCGGGCCCATGCCGATGCTCCGGGCCGTCTGGCGGGCGACGAAGCCCTCCGGCCAGTACAGCTTTGAGGAACGGATGGGCTGCGGCTTCGGGGCTTGCATGGGCTGCACCTGCAAAACCGCGGGCGGCCCGAAGCGGCTGTGCCGGGAAGGACCGGTGCTGCGGAAGGAGGAGATCCTGTGGGACGACTGAATGTGACCCTCTGCGGCCTGCCGCTGGACAACCCGGTGATCCCGGCCTCCGGCACCTTCGGCTACGGGTATGAGTTCGCCGGGCTGTACGATATCAACGTGCTGGGCACCTTTTCCTTTAAGGGGACGACCCGTCAGGCGCGCTTTGGCAACCCCACGCCCCGCATCGCCGAATGCACCGCGGGCATGATCAACGCGGTGGGCCTGCAGAACCCCGGGGTGGAAAAGGTGATCAGCGAGGAGCTGCCGAGGCTCAAAGCCTGTTTCCATAAGCCGGTGATGGCGAATGTCTCCGGTTTTTCCGTGGAGGATTACGCCTACACCTGCGCGCTGCTGGACAAAGAGCCGCAGGTGGGCTGGCTGGAGGTCAACGTCAGCTGCCCGAACGTGCACGGCGGCGGCATGTCCTTCGGGACGGAACCCCGCGCCGCGGCGGAGGTGACGAAGGCGGTCAAAGCCGTCGCCAGTAAACCGGTCATCGTCAAGCTGTCGCCCAACGTGACGGACATCGTCCTGATCGCGCGGGCCTGCGAGGACGCCGGGGCGGACGGCATCAGCCTGATCAACACCCTGCTGGGCATGCGGATCGATCTCAAAACCAAACGGCCCGTCATCGCCAATACCATGGGCGGCTTTTCGGGGCCGGCGATCTTCCCGGTCGCGCTCAGGATGGTGTACCAGGTATCAAAGGCCGTCCGAATCCCCGTGGTGGGCATGGGCGGCGTGCGCAGCGCGGAGGACGTGATCGAAATGATGCTCGCCGGCGCGTCGGCGGTTCAAATCGGGGCGGAGAACCTGGTGAATCCCTTTGCCTGCCGGGACATCATCGCCGCCTTGCCCCAGGTTATGGACGCTTACGGAATCAATACATTGCAGGACATCATCGGAGGTGCGCACTGATGGGAAAAGACGTGATCATTGCCTGTGACTTTGCGGACGCGGAAACCACGTACGCTTTTCTTTCCCGCTTTACGGGGAAAAAGCCGTTTGTGAAAATCGGCATGGAGCTGTTCTACGCCGAGGGCCCGGCCATTGTCCGGGAAATCAAGCGGCGGGGCCACAGGATCTTCCTGGACTTAAAGCTCCACGATATCCCCAACACCGTCCGAAAGGCCATGGCGGTATTATCCCGGCTGGACGTGGATATCTGCAACCTGCACGCCGCCGGCACAACGCGCATGATGGAGGCCGCGCTGGAGGGGCTGACCCGCCCCGACGGGAGCCGGCCGCTTCTGATCGCCGTTACGCAGCTGACCTCCACCGACCAGGAAAGCATGGAGCGGGATCTGCTGATCCGGGCGCCCATCGACGAGGTGGTCATGCATTACGCCGAAAACGCCCGGAAGGCCGGGCTGGACGGGGTGGTCTGCTCCCCGCTGGAAGCGGGCAAGGTGCATGACCGCTGCGGCGCGTCCTTCCTGACGGTGACCCCGGGCATCCGCTTCGCGGACGGGGACACGGGGGATCAGAAGCGCGTCACCAC
The DNA here is from genome assembly GCA_946409855.1 of uncultured Clostridia bacterium. Lineage (GTDB taxonomy): Bacteria > Bacillota > Clostridia > Christensenellales > Aristaeellaceae > UBA4246. The sequence goes on from CAMJXZ010000056.1 coordinate 3,191, forward strand.
CCCGGCGCTGGCGGCGTCGCTGGGGTCCGACTATATCGTGGTCGGTCGCCCGATCACCGCCGCCGTGGACCCGGCCGCCGCCTACGAGCGGTGCGTCCGGGAATTCGTGAAGTGACAAGGAGGAACAGCCTGTGAACATCGCCGAAACCATCGCCCATGACCTGCTGAGCATCCACGCCGTGTTTTTCCGCCCGGACGAGCCGTTCACCTGGGCCAGCGGCATCAAAAGCCCCGTCTACTGCGACAACCGCCTGACGCTGACCGCACCGGAGGTGCGCGGCCATGTGGAAAACGGCCTGGCGCAGGTGATCCGGGAAAACTATCCGGACGTCCAGGTGCTGATGGGTACCTCGACCGCCGGTATCGCCCACGCTGCCATCACCGGGCACCTGATGAACCTGCCCATGGGCTATGTCCGTTCCGGCGCCAAGGACCACGGCCGGCAGAACCAGATCGAGGGCCGGCTGGACGCCGGGCAGAAGGTCGTCGTGGTGGAGGACCTGATCTCCACCGGCGGCAGCGTGATCGAGGTGGTCAACGTGCTCAGGGAAGCCGGCGCCGAGGTGCTGGGCATCGCTTCGATCTTCACCTACGGCATGCGCAGGGGGCTGGAGCGTCTGGCCCAGGCGCAGGTCAAAAACGTTTCCCTGACCGATTTTGACGTGATCGCCCGGGTGGCCGCCGAGGAAGGCTACATCCGGCCCGAGGATATCCGGCGCCTGATCGCGTTCCGCGACAACCCCTCCGACGAAAGCTGGATCACCCGGCAGAATGGATGAGTGATATGATGAGAAGCCTGATTGATATACTGGATCTGTCCCCCCGGGAAATCGATGAACTGATCGCCACCGCCACCGATATCATTGAAAACCCGTCAGCCTACAGCCGCAAGTGCGAGGGAAAGAAGCTGGCGACCCTGTTTTTTGAGCCATCCACCCGCACCCGCCTAAGCTTTGAGGCCGCCATGTACGAGCTGGGGGGACACGTGCTGTCCGTGACCACCACCGACGGCTCCTCCGTCGCCAAGGGGGAAAGCATCGCGGATACCGTGCGCACCGTTTCCTGCTACGCCGATATCATCGCCCTGCGGCACCCGCAGGAGGGGGCCGCGCTGGTCGCCGCCCAGAGCGTGCCGGTGCCGGTCATCAACGCCGGGGACGGCGGCCACTGCCACCCTACCCAGACCCTGGCGGACCTTCTGACCATCCACCGGGAAAAGGGCACGTTTGAAAACCTGACCGTCGGGGTCTGCGGCGACCTGCGCTACGGGCGGACCGTGCACAGCCTGATCGGCGCGCTGAGCCGCTACGCCGGGATCCGGTTTGTGATGATCTCCCCCCGGGAGCTCAGAATCCCCGGGTACGTGACGGCGTCCCTCCAGGAAAACCACATTCCCTATACCGAGACCCTTTCCCTGGAGGAAGCCATCCCCGACCTGGACATCCTGTACATGACCCGCATCCAGCGGGAGCGGTTCGACGACCCGGTGCTTTACGAGGCGCTCAAGGACAGCTATATCCTGACCAAGGACAAGATGGCCCTGGCGAAGGAGGATATGTGCGTGATGCATCCCCTGCCCCGGGTCAACGAGATCAGCGTCGCTATTGACAACGATCCGCGCGCGTGTTATTTTAAACAGGTGCGCAACGGCAAATACATGCGCATGGCGCTGATCCTGAAGCTGATGCGGGAACCGTTCTCCCCGAAGGAGCCCAGGACGCTGTACCACCATCTGCGCTGCAATAACCCGCGCTGCGTATCCCGCACGGAACAGGAGCTGGAGCCTTCCTTCATCCTGACCGGCCCCAAGGACGCGCCGGTGTACCGCTGCTATTACTGCGAGCACAAAGCCCGGTAAAACGCAGCACGGTGACAACAAAAAACCGCCCGGAGGCGGGGAAAGGAACATGACTTATGAAATGTCCCAAATGTCAGAGAGAAAATGAAAGCACGGCGAAAGTGTGCGCGTACTGCGGCGCCCCGCTGCAAAACGACGCGGTGGCCGCCAACGGCGAAAAGGCGCTGGCGGGCGCCGTGGTCCTGGGCAAGGAAGCCCGCGAGAAAAGGCTCAAAGAAGCGGTGGATCCCTCCGCGATCATCTCGGTCAAGATGTACAACGGCCTGATCGGCGGCGTGCTTCTGTGGGGCTTGCTGATCAACTACCTCCTCTGCTGGAAGGTCGAGAGCTATAAAACGTGGTTTCCGAATATGAGCCCCGTCGCGTTCCTGATCGGCTACGCGGTGGTCGCGTTCATCGGCATCTTTATCACTACCCAGGCGAAAACCCCGGCGGTCAGCTTCCTTGGCTTCAACCTGGTGGTGCTTCCCTTCGGCCTCGTCATATCCACCATCGTGTGGAACTACGGCGGCATCGAAAGCACGGTGGTCGCCCAGGCCTTCCTGTATACCCTGCTGATCTGCGCCGCGATCCTGGCCACGGCGATCGTCTTCCCCAGCGCCTTTTCCAAGCTGGGCGGCATGCTGGGCGCCGTGCTGTTCGGGCTGATCCTGTGCGAGGTCGTGCTGATGATCTTCCGGGTCCGGCAGCAGTGGACCAGCTGGATCGCCGCCGTCGTGTTCAGTCTGTACCTGGGCTACGACATTTACCGTTCCCAGCAGTTCCCCAAGACGGTCAAAAACGCCATCGCCTCCGCGATGGATATCTACCTGGACATCGCCAACCTGTTTATCCGCCTGCTGCGGATCCTCGGCAAGAAGGATTGACCCTTCCCGGCTGATAAAAGCAGAATATAAAACTTCCGGATGCTGCCCGGTCTTTCAGGCGGCATCCGGAGTTTTTTATGGGTGGATATGGTGGTTCGTTCCGTGCCGGGGCCATGACGCGCCCCGTGAGGGTTCTTTAGCGCAGGGAAGATATCAGCTTGATCAGCAGTTCGGCGGCCTTCTGCTGGGTGGCTTCGGTGGGGTGCCAGTCCGCCACGTAGCCGGTGGAGCCGTCCTGCGCCCAGAACCTGAGGGTCCGGAGGTTGGTGTCCCCGGTTTCCCGGGTGTACCGCCGTACGGCTTCCTCTACGCAGGGGAACAGCCCGTCGCCCATGACGCCGAAGGAGGCGATGATGCAGGCGTCCGGGTTGTTTTTCCGCACCATTTTCAGGAATTCCGCGTAAGCCGCCGTGAATTCCTCTTTCCTTTCCGCGGATTCTTTGATGTAGCTCGCGTCATTGGTGCCCAGGTTGATCACCACGAAATCCGGCCGGAAGGAGGCAAAATCCCAGGGCCGGCTGAGGTCGAGGACGGAGGCGGCGCTGCCGTAGTTTTTCCCCAGCTTTTCGTACACCGGAGGAACGAGCTGGCCGGGCACCCGGTTCCCGTCCCCGGAATAGCCGGAGACGATGCCGTGCCCGCTGTAGGACACCAGGCTGTAGTCGGCGTCCAGGGCGGCCGCCGTCTTGTACGCGAAGGCGCGCGTGGCGTCCTCGGTGCCGGTGACGAAATGATGGTCCCGGTTTTCATCGTCGATGCCGTACCCGCAGGTGATGGAATCCCCGATGAATTCGATCCGGAGCTGCTTTGGCGGCAGGGGCTCGATGGGGCCTTCGGAAACGACGTCGATCTGCCGGATGCCGAAGACGGAATTCGCCGCCTCGGACAGCTTGATCACCGCGATCTCCACGGTCTGCGCCGTATCGCTTTCAAAGAGGACCAGGGTCTCTTCCTTTTTGCTGACCAGCCTGTCCATGGTACGCTGCCCGTTCACGTACACGGCGAACCGGGCGCGGGAGGCTTCCTCGCCGGCGGCGGAGCCGTCTCCCTGAAGCGTGACGGCGGCCCGTGTGCCGGTCATGCGGAATTCGATTTTGCTGGCGGAATGGATCAGCCACCGGACCCCGCCGCTCACGGCGGTACGGCCGGTCAGCTTCACATACGGTTCCGACGCGGGGAAGCTTTGCGCTTTCATCGGTTCTCCTTTTGCCGTCCGGCAGAAAAGCAGCGGCAGGGCCAGCAGGAGCAATGCGGCGATCTTCATGTTCAATCCCTCCGAATTTTTTTATGTTACCAGACCTCGACGGTCCAGGTGTGGACAGACGTTTCTCCGGGCGCCAGGACGGTCCTTTCCGGCATGGAGGAAAGCTCCTCCACGACGCCTTCCCGCCCGGGCAGCGCGCTCCAGGGCTCGATGCAAAGGTAGGGGGCGTTCAGGCGCGGCGTGTGCCAGAAGCCGATGTACCGCATGTCCGGCCAGGTGACCCGGAGCCCCCGGCTGCCCTTGGGGCTTGAAAGGGTGACGCCGCGGGGGGCGTCCGCGAGGAAGACGGAATCCGAATCCCCGTCAAACAGCGCCTGCCGGAGCGGCAGCACCGTTCCGTTCAGGAGCGGGAAGGGAGACCTGGACCCGTCCGTCAGCCCCCCTTCGGAAAAACCGATCAGCCGGGGTTCGGAGGGCTCAGAGAAAGCCAGCTGGTAATCGTCAAAGGAAAGCCCTTTTTCCAGCGGCACATTGAAGCCCGGATGGCCGCCCAGGCAGAAATACATGAGCCCGGGGGAAAGGTTTGTGACCTCGTAACCGGTCCGCAGCACGCTCCCGTCCAGCGTGTAGCGGACGCGGTATTCAAAGCGGTACGGATAGACGGCGCGGGTGGCGTCGCTGTCCCGCAGCAGCAGGACGCAGGAAGCGGGGCCGGCCTCCTCCGTTTCCAGCTCGGTCTGCGCGGCAAAGCCGTGGATGCCCATCGGGTAGGACAGGCCGTCAACCGTGTAGCGCTTTTCAAAAAGCCGCCCGACAAAGGGGAACAGGTTCGGGGCGCGGCCGCTCCAATAAGCGGCGCCGCCCTGCCAGAGGTATTCGGTTCCGGTCTGTTTGCCGTAAATGGACTGAAGCTCCCCGCCCTGATTGGCTATGACGACGCGGAGCCGTTCGTTTTCCAGGGTGATCATCCGGGTCATCCTTTCCGTTTGGTTTTTGTCCGGACGCGCCGGACGGGTATATGATACCATATCTGCCCGGAAAGATAAATACCTTTGGTCCATTCTGGCGGGTCCTGCCGCGTTTTCCGCCCGCCAGGATCCGCCGCCGGCAGGGCGGACGGAACGATTTCCCTGATCGATGAGCAAAAAACACCCATAAAAAGTAAAAAAAAGAGAAGAATAAGGATTGAAAATCTGGTCAAGATATGTTATTATTTTCCATGAAAGGGGGTTCCTGGTATGAGAAAGGGAATCTGCGTCATATTATCTCTCGCGTTGGCCTTCAGCATGATGTCCGGCGCTTTCGCGCAGGCATATACGGAAGGCGTGTATACCGCGACGGCACGCGGCAATAACGGCGACGTGACGGTTGCGGTGGAAGTCAGCGGGACGGAAATCCTTTCCGTGACCGTGACGGAGCACAGTGAGACGCCCGGCGTGGCGGATCCGGCGCTGGAAACCATCCCCAAGGCGATTGTGGACAACCAGTCCCTCGCAGTGGATACGGTGACCGGCGCGACCAACACCTCCAAGGCCATCCTGGCGGCAGCGGAAGAGGCCCTGACGGCGGCGGGCGCGGACATTGAAGCGCTCAAGACCCCGATCGAAAAGGAAGCCGCCGCCGTGGAAGACAGGAAGACCGATGTCCTGGTCATCGGCGGCGGTCTGGCCGGCCTGTCGGCGGCGGTCGAGGCCCGGGACAACGGGGCCGAAGTCATCCTGGTGGAAAAGATGGCTTCCACCGGCGGCACGTCCGCGCTGTCCGGCGGCGGCATCGCGGCGCCCGGCTCCCGGTTCCAGATCGAGGCCGGGATCGACGACAGCGTGGCCGCGTACGTGAACCAGTGGCTGATGTACCAGAGCGTCACCGACCGGCCGGACAACGATTCGCCCGACAGGGAGCGGATCACCTGGCTGGCCTCCCAGGGCGCTGAAACGATCGACTGGCTGGTCTCTCTGGGCTACGGCTTCGGCGCGCCCACCAGCTTCGGCATGATCGAGGGCGCCGACCGTTTCCATTATCCCAACAACCTGCCCAACGGGCAGCCCGGCAAAATGGCGGAAGTCGCCCGGGAACGGGGCGCTGAAATCCTGGTCAACACCCGCGCGACCGAGCTGGTCGTGGAGAACGGCCGCGTGGTCGGGGCCGTGGTGGAAAGCGACGGCCAGAGCTACACCATCCGGGCGAACGCCGTGGTGCTGGCCACCGGCGGTTTCTCCTGGAATGAGGAACTGATCGCCCGTCTGACGCCCGAAAACGTCAACACCGTCCATGTGGCCTCGGTGGGCTCCACCGGCGACGGCATTCTCATGGCGGAAAAGATCGGCGCGGCGCTGTACAAAAACCAGTGGCTCATGGGCATGAGCTATTCCACCCCCTCGGACGACGGCAATACCCTGGGCGGCCTGGGCGGCCCGTGGACCATCTCCATGATGGTGGATAAGAACGGCGAGCGCTTCATGAACGAGAACGCCCACCCGAACGCCTATTCCAAGATGATCATGCGCGACGCGGCCCCGTACTACTGCATCTACGATTCGGCGGACGAGGGGAAGGCCGCGATCCTTTCCGCCAATGAAAGCAGCAAGTACCTGATCAAGGGCGAGACCCTGAAAGAACTGGCGGAGAAGGCCGGCTTCAACGCCGATACCTTCATCGGCTGGGTGCAGGTCTGGAACAGCGGCATCAAGAACGGCACCGACGCTTTCGGCGCCAGGATCTCCTATGAAACGCCCATTACCACCGGCCCCTTCTACGCCGTGCAGATGGTGCCCACCAACATGGACTCCATGGGCGGCATCGTCTCCGATACGGACGCAAGGGTGCTGCGCGAGGACGGAAGCGCCATCGAAGGCCTGTACGCGGCCGGCGCCGTATCCAACGGCGCGCTGTATGACACCGCCTATATGTCCGGTTCCGCTGTGCTCAACTGCTACGTGATGGGCCGTACGGCCGGGCGGAACGGCGCTAAGGAAAAGGCGGCCGGCGGGGCCATGTACGTGCCGGGCACCTACAGCGGCGAAGGACAGGGCGTCCGCTCCACCATTCAGGTGGACGTTACCTTCAGCGAGGACGCGATCACCGATATCAAAGTGACCGGACACGGCGAGACCCGCAACGTGGCGGACATCGCGCTGGAGACCATCCCCGCGGAAGTGCTCAGGTACCAGTCGCTGGATGTCGATGTGGTGACATCCGCCACCTTCACCAGCCGCGGCGTCCTGAACGCGATCGAGGACGCCTGCAAAAAGGCCGGCGCTGATCTGTCCGCGCTCAAAGCCAAACGGGAACGCCCGGCCGGGCAGGACGAGGAAGTCACCGCGGACGTGGCCGTGGTCGGCCTGGGTCTGGCCGGCGTGGCCGCCTCCATGAGCGCGCTGGATGAGGGCGCGACGGTCGTCGCGGTGGAAAAGGCCGGCGCCGCCGGCGGCTCCTCCAAGTATTCCGGCGGCTTCATCACCGCCATCAACAGCAGGTGGCAGCAGGAAGTCGGCTTCACGATGGATGTCGACGCGTACTTTGCCAGCTACAACGCCCAGGAAGACATGTCCGTCAAGAAGGATGAGACGGACCGGCAGGCCATGAAGGAAATGATCGCCCGCTCCGCCGGGGACCTGGAATTCCTGGATGCCCACGGCGACCCGATCACCGGGCCGGACGGCTTCGGCTCTCCCATGACGGTCTGGCATTATCCGGCGACCAGGACCAGCGCCTTTGACGGGGAAGCGGCCGGCGCGGACCATATCGTGGCGGGCATGAAGTGGCTGACCGAAAAAGAAGGTTTCTCCGTATACTACAACGCCGAGGCGACCGAGATCCTGACCGATGAAAACGGCCGGATTGCCGGCGTGGTCTGCAAGCGCAGGGACGGCTCCACCCTGACGGTGCACGCTAAAGCCGTTGTCCTGGCGACCGGCGGCTGGGCGGCGTCTCCCGAGCTGATGGCGCGCTTCTGCCCCACCTTCCCGCAGGAGTGGGTGCTGCCCTATACCGCGTCCACGATGTACGACACCGGCGACGGCATCCTGATGGCCGAGAAGCTGGGCGCGGATGTCTATGAGGACGGCTGGTGGATGGACCTGGCGATTGGCGTGGACGCCGGCGGCCATTCCACCTACTTCCCCACGACCCTGAACGGGCTGATCAACTACGCCAACTACTATGTGGTGGACGGCGAGGGCGCCCGCGTCTTCAACACGAACGCCCTGTACGGGCCGCGCTCCATCGCCTTCTCCGACGCCATGGGCCGCACCGGCAAGCTCTTCTCCATCTTTACCGCGGCCGGTTTCCCGGGCGGCATTCAGTTCGTGGAGGACAACAACCGGGTGGACAGCAAGGAAGTCTTCAAGGCGGACACCCTGGAAGAGCTCGCCGCGCTGACCGGCATGAACCCCGAAACGTTTGTCGCCGGCGTCGAACGGTACAACGGCTTCTGCGCGAACGGAAAAGATGAGGACATGGGCCAGAACACCCTGATCCCCATCGGTGAAGGGCCCTATTACGCCTTCCATATCAAGACCATCACTATGGGCACCATCGGCGGTGTCAAGACCGACAGCGCCAACAATGTCCTCAGCAAGGACGGCCAGCCCATCGCCGGGCTGTACGCGGCCGGCGAGATCATCAACGGCAAGTACTTCAACCAGGTCTACGTGTCCGGCTGCGCGCAGCTGCTGTGCACGGACTCCGGCATCATCGCCGGCGCCAACGCGGCGCAGGCGGCCCTGGCCGAATAAACAAACGGCATCACCCAAACGACGGCCGGCGGGATTCTCCGCCGGCCCTTTTGCGTCGTCCGTTCATTGACAGCGGAAAAAGAACTATGATAAAATGAACCCGATTTGGGCAGCTCCCGGGGCCGCGGTTCGCCCGGGGGCGGAGAGGAGTCCGCTGTGAACAGCTTTGATGAACAATATTGTCTGGACCAGTTTCAGAAGATTCTGGCCATCGACAGCACAACCGGCCAGTTCCGGGAAATCCAGGACTACATCGTCGGGGAGGTCACCCGGCTGGGCTTCCCGATGGAAGTGACCCACAAGGGCGGCGTGATCGCCGACCTGGGCGGGGAAGGGGACCCGCTGGTCGTTACTGCGCATCTGGACGATATCGGGCTGATGGTCCGCAAGGTCAACAGCGACGGTACGCTGAACGTCTGCAGCGTGGGCGGCCTTTATCCCTTTTACTGCGTGTCTGAAAACGTGCGCGTGCATACCGGGGACGGCCGGGTGGTGACCGGCACCGTCTGCCGCACGCCGAATTCCGTCCATGTCACGGAAGAAGAACTCCGCGCCACCCTGGGGGATTTCCGCAGGAACGTCTGCGTCGTCCTGGACGCGCCGGTGCATACCGCCGAAGAAACCCGCGCCCTGGGCATCGAGACCGGGGATATGGTGGCGCTGGAGCCGCGCTTCACGATGAGCAACGGCTACATCAAAAGCCGCTTTGTGGATGACAAGGCCTGCGTGGCCGTGCTGCTGAACGTGATGAAGACCCTCAGGGAAAAGAATCGGACGCCCAAACGGAAGGTGTACGCCTATTTTGCCTGCTACGAGGAAATCGGCCACGGCACCACCTATCTGCCCGCGGGCACCAGGGACATCCTCTCCCTGGACATCGCGCCGACCGGGCCGGACCAGAACTCCGAAGAGCACCGGGTCTCCATTTTCTGCAAGGACAGCCGCTTCCCGTACCACTATGAAATGACGGCGGAGCTCCGTGCCGCGGCCGGGAAGGCGGGTGTGGATTACGTGATGGACGTGTTTACGCCCCACTACGGCACGGACGGGGAC
>CAMJXZ010000057.1 GCA_946409855.1 uncultured Clostridia bacterium
CAGCCTTTGGCTGAACTGCCAAACAGGCCGGATGAAGTGTATCCGCGAACCGGATGAGGTGTCTGAAATCCCGGGATCCGGCGCGGGGTGAACTGGTACGCGGAAAGAAGGAATGCGCATGATGAAAACGACGCGGCGGGCTTTGTGCCTGCTGCTCCTGCTGACGCTGCTGTGCCCATGGGCCCAGGCGGCGCCGGCCAGAGACCTGCGCCAGGTGGACGAAACCGGCGAACGGCTGGAAGCGGTGATCGGCCTGTTCGGCGCGGCCTCCCTGCTGCGGGGGGTGGACAGCCTGCCGCCGGACGAAAGCCCTTCCGGGCCGTTCGCGGAGGGGGTGCTGCTGCTGGGCCTGGCCCGGGGCCTGCTGTCCCGGACGGACGAAAATCCCGCGGACGATACGGAAACCCTGTCCGTTTCCGCGGCGGAAGACCTGCTGGCCGGGCTCTTCAGCGCGCCGGTTGCGCTGCCGCCGGCGCCCTCCTGCCCCTGCATCACCCGCAGCGGGGACAGCCTGACCGTCCGGTACGATGACGTCGAGGCGGAAACGTCCGGCGGCGCGCGGATCTTTTCCGTCTTCCGGGAAGGGGACCGGCTGAACGTGCTGGCGGACGTATACGCCTCCCTCGCCTCCTGGCAGACGGACCCCGCGGAAGTGGAGCCGGACTGCCTGACCTGGGAATACACCGCCTGGTTTACCCTGGAAGACAGCGCTGCCTCCCCCTTCGGCTTCCGCCTGGTATCCATGCAGGCCTTTCCCGAATGGACAGCCGGCAGCCTGAATACCTGGCAGCAGGTGGAGGAGGACGGCTTTTCCGCCCTGCTGCCGCCACAGCTGCGGGAATGGGACCGCTCCCGGTCCGCCAACGGGCGGAACGCCGAATACCGCTACGGGTCGGAGGACGGCATCTTCACCCTGACCATCACCAAAGCCGCGGGCGCTTCCGCGGGGGCGCTGAGCGTCTTCCGCACCGAGGCCCTGTCCGCGCACCCGGACGCGCAGATCCTGATGGAGCCCCGGCTTCATTACGCGTCGGCTGAGTATGCCGGCGAATATACGGTGATGTTCGCGCCGGACAACGGGGACGCCGTGTATACCATCCGCCTTGCGTTCCCGGCGGAGCTTCAGTATGAATACAGCTTCTACGGGGAGATCATCCGCAACTCCTTCTGGTTCGCCGGCGAACCGATGGGTTAACGGACCCCCAGCCATGAAAGGATGAACTGTCATGAACAGGAAAATCGTTGCCCTGCTGACCGCGCTGCTGGTGCTTTGGACCGCCGCTTCCTGCCTGGCCTGGGGGGAGGATGCCCCCTGCTTCGGGGACCAGCCCACCTACGCCGCCTACGACGACCAGGATCACCTCAAAATCAGCATCATCAAGGTGGACCAGAGCCCGAAGCTGGTGTACTTCGTCTGCGACATCCAGGTCAAATCCCCCGAGGTGCTGACCACGGTGTTCCACAGCGACCGGGTATTTGAGGCGGAAACGGACAAGCAGCGCCAGAGCCGCATGGAGCGCACCGCCATACTGGAGACCATCGCCGAGAACAACGAGGCGGTGCTGGCCATCAACTGCGACTTCTGCGGCTACCACGAAAACGGCATCATCATCCGCAACGGCGTGCTCTGCCGGGCGAAGGTGACCAAGAAGCTGGACATGCTGATCATTGACCAGAACGGCGATTTCTCCCTGCACTACGACCGGAACGGCGAAGACCCCAAGGCCTTCGCGCAGCAGCTGCTGGCGCAGAACGTCCGGCAGACCATCGAGTTCGGCCCCGCGCTGGTGGAAAACGGGCAGCCCCTGCCGCTGGACAACAAGACGCACGTGGTTTCCACCCGGTCCTCCCAATTGGAGCCCCGCACCGGCATCGGCCAGGTGGGCCCGCTCCATTACGTGATCATCGTGGCGGAGGGCCGGCGGGACGGATATTCCCAGGGGCTGAGCCTCCAGGATTTCCAGAAGCTCTTCATCCAGTACCACGCGCAGACCGCCATCAACCTGGACGGCGGCGGCTCCAGCAAGATCTATTTCTACAACCAGGTCATCAACAAGCCCACCAGCCCGACCCGGCAGGTCAGCGACGCGCTGATCTTCAAATAATGATTCCAGGTTCCTCTGTCCATCGGACGGCGCGCGTTTTGGCAAGGATGAATTTTCCTGCGGGAACAGGACGTTCCGCCGGAAGAAACGCGCCAGGGCGCCCGCCTTTTCAAAAGCCTGATCCGGGCGGAAAAACGGTTTTTTACAAAAGACGTGAAAAAATCAGTTGACGAGGATAGAGGAACGCGGTATAATAATCGCACGGTCGCCATCCGCTGTAGGAAACAGCGATGTCCAGGCGAGAGTGGCGAAGGGAGGGAAAAAAGTTGTCTGAAATTCGTGTGAAGGAAAACGAATCTCTGGAAAGCGCGCTGAAGCGCTTCAAGCGTTCCAGTTCCGGCGTTCTTGCAGAGGTCCGCAAGCGCGAGCATTACGAAAAGCCCAGCGTAAAGCGCAAGAAGAAGGCTGAGGCTGCGCGGAAGCGCAAGTACTGAGCCCGATACCGGTTCACGCCGGTCTCACCCGTCTCCGGGTTCCGGAGACGGGTATTCATTTTAGGTAACTGTTCAGTCAAAGACTGAACAGTTACCGCATGGGGGGCTTACGGTCCGGGACCTGCCGGCACGGTGTTCGGTGATCATGTACCGGGACCTTACAGGCCCCGGGGGATAACCTCATCCGGCCCGCTGCGCGGTCCACCGCCGGGGCCTGCCGGCCCGTTGTTCGGTGAAAACTGTCCACCGGACAGTTTTCCGGGCCCTCACAACCCCCAGCGGGGAAGGCTTTTGGGGGCTGCGATACTGCCGGGGCCTGCCGGCCCGCTGCGGATTACAATCAGAAGGAAGCTTCCCCCTGATCACCCCCTCCGCAGAGCAATGCGTGTCTTCTCCTTGTTATGGGGGTTAACAGTTACTGTTTCAGAATACAATCCGAAGCAAAGGATGGTGCGCGATGAAGCGCTGGACGTTTCTCCTGCTGATCTGCCTGCTGGCCGGCTGCTGCCTGGCCGCCCGGGGTGAGCCCGCGGCGGACCTGACGGAACAGTGCCGGCTGTCCGCCACGGTGGACGACGAACACCGCGAGCGGATCCGGGACGGCCAGTACGAATGGTACTGGACCGGAACGGGGGGCAGCCTGACCGTCACCCTGCCCGAAGGAAAGGCCTGCCAGGGCATTTCCCTTTCCTTCTTCCGGGAAACAGTGCCGCTGTATATCTCCGTCCGGGAGCCTACGGGCGTGTGGCGGGAAGCGGCCGCCTACAACGATCCCTTCCGCAACGCCTACATCCCCGTGTACGCGGAGACGGCGGTCAACATCCGCCCCCAGAACCGGGAGGACGTCCTCAAGCTGAGCGCCATCAAAGTATGGGGAACAGGCGACCTGCCCGATTCCGTCCAGCGCTGGACGGCCTGGGAAGAAGGGGAAGAGGCCGACCTGATCCTCTTCGCGACCCATCCGGACGACGAGCTGATCTGGTTCGGCGGGCTGATCCCGTATTACACCGTCGCGCGGAACAAAAAGGTGCTGATCGCCTACGCGGTGGGCCAGTACTCCGCCAAGCGGGTCAACGAGCTGCTGGACGGGCTGTGGACCTGCGGCGTCCGCCGCTATCCGGAGCTGGGCGCCTTTGACGACCTGAAGGGCTTCGGCGAGGCGGTGGTGATCGGCCGGTGGGGAAAGGACGCGTGCGAAGCCTGGTGCACAAGCCTCATCCGGCGCTACCGCCCCAAGGTGGTGGTCACCCACGCGGTTGGCGGAGAATCCGGCCATGTGCAGCACATCCTGCTGAGCCGGGCGGTCGTCACCGCCGCGGCGGAATGGAGCGCCGACCCGGAAAAGGCCCCCGAGTCCGCGGAACTGTACGGCGTGTACGCCCCCCTCAAGCTCTACCTCCACCAGTACGGAAAGCATCAGACCTTCGTGGACTGGACGCAGTCCCTGCCCGAATTCGGGGGCAGAAGCGCCGCGGATGTGGCCGCGGAGGCCTTCCGGAAGCACCGCTCCCAGATCCGCTCCGGCTACCGGGTCTACGTCTCCGGCCCCAACGATTCCAGGTACTTTGGCCTGTATTACACGGCCGTCGGCCCGGATGAGGCGGGGAACGACCTGTTTGAGCACATCGACTGATAAAAAGGCGGTACCACCACCGTGCAGACACAAAAAAAGGCCCCCCTCCGCCAGGTGATCTGGGATTACGTTGTCATCCTGGCCATGGCGCTGCTGATGGCGCTGAATTACGAGCTGCTGATCCTGTCCAACGCCTTCGCGCCCTCCGGGCTCAACGGCGTCGCCACGATGCTGCAGTATATCTTTGATTTCAGCGTCAGCTATTTCTCCCTGATCGTGAACATCCCGCTGGCCGTCCTCTGCGCGCTGACGGTGGACAGGCAGTTCTCCATCCGCACGCTGATTTTTTCCCTGGTCTTTTCGGTGCTGCTGCTGCTGATGCAGAACAAGGTCATCGACCTGAGCCGCTTTATCTACATCACGCCGGACGGGAAAAGCACCCTGCTGGCGCCCGTCATTTCCGGCACAGTCAACGGCTTCATCTACGGCATGACCATCCGGCACGGGGCCAGCACCGGCGGGACGGATTTTATCGCCGCCATGGTTCATCAGCGGTATCCGGCCTACAGCCTGTCCCACGTGGTGCTGATCATGAACTGCGCGGTGGCCGGAGCCAGCTATTTCGTGTACGACTTCAACATCGAGCCCGTGGCGCTGTGCATCATCTACTCGGTGCTCACCTCCGTCATCACGGACCGGATCATCCAGGGCGGCAAGGAAGCCATCCGGGTGGAGATGATCACCGCCCATCCCGAGGAGATCACCCAGGAGATCATCTCCAAGCTCCATCACAGCGTGACCATCACCCACGTCATCGGCGGCTACACCCACCAGGACAAGACCATGCTGGTGTGCGTCATCAACAAGCACCAGATGCCCCGCATGACGGAAATCATCAACACCTATCCCGGCACCTTCGCGGTCGTTTCCACGGTCAGCGAGACGCTGGGCAATTTCAAGCGCATAAGGGGATAAAAAACCATTGCGCGGAACCGGTTTATGGTGTATAATTGTCCCATAAAAACGTACCGCTGAACAAAGAAAGGGGATTGTACCGATGAAGAAACTGCTTGCTCTCCTGCTGTGCATGAGCGTCCTGTTCGCGTGCTCCGCTCTGGCGGAATCCTCCGAAATTCCCCCGGCTGAGATCGTGGACGCCGGCACCTCCGCTTCCGTTTCCGATTTCTACGGCGCTTTCGGCCTCACCGGGGACGACCTGATGAACGCGATCAACAGCAACGCCGGCTTTTACGCCGTGGCGACCGTCAATGAGGACGGCACGCCGAACGTGGCCTTCTTCATCTACGGCTGCGCCAAAATCGAAGACAAGTACTACATTTCCCTGGGCATCTCCGAAAACCAGTCCCGGCAGAACGTGATCCGCACCGGGGAAGCCGTGGCGATGTACGCCGCCGCTCCCACCGCCGAATCCGGCATGGCCTATGCTGTCGCCGGCGCCCGGATGACGCTGAAGCTGGTCACCGACGAGGCGATCATCGCCCAGCTGGCCAACCCGGACTATCCCTTCATCCTGTTCGCAGAAATCGTTTCCGTCCGTTCGCTGGGCTGACGCGCCCCGGGGAAGGATGCTTTCCCCGCAAAAAAGCGCAGCAAAACACCGCCGGATCAGACGCCCGCAAAAGGCACCCGAACCGGCGGTATTTTTGTATATTCTATGATTACCGTTCCCAACTCCTGCCGGTGGGAACCAGCGTTTCCTCTTCGGTCAGCCAGTAGCTGACGAGGGGTTCCGTCCCTTCCGGGAGGGGGGCGAAGCGGCTTTGCGGCACGTGGAGGCCGATCTCGCCGCGGCGCAGGATCAGGTCCGCGTAATCCCGGGCCGAGGTCAGCTTCTGCGAAAGGCTCACGCCGTACAGCTCGTCCTTTGAAGTGATCTTCGAGGAATCGTGGTTGTCGCTGCCGGCGGTCATCACCAGGCCGTACTCGTGGGCGAAATGCCAGGCGTACACGTCGTTGACCGGCAGGTTCCCGGCGTTGGCCACCTCCACCCCGTCGCAGAAGCGCAGGCCCAGGCGGATGTAGGTGTTGTACGCCCGGAAGCGGAAGGGATGGGCCTGGATGACGCAGCCGCCGCCCTCGTGCACCAGCTCCAGCTGCCGGCGCCGGGAACAGCGCTCGATTTCCGGGTGCGCAAGCAGCCAGTCTTTATCCAGGCCGTAGACCAGGTATTCGTCGTCCCCGTAGCCCTGTTCCCAGCCGAAGAACACGGACAGGCCGGTCTTCTGCCCTTCCTCCCAGGCGTCCTCAAAGCCCGCGCAGAAGCGCTTGACCTTTTCCGGCCAGGGCAGATCCCGGTCCACGGCGCAGTTGCCGCCGAAAAAATGATCCGTCATGAAGATCCCGGTAAACCCGAGATCCGTGTATTTCCGGACATGCTCCTTCCCGGTCGACCTGCCGCAGCGGCTGGCCAGGCAGGTGTGCAGATGCGTTTCGTATAGATATGGCATAGATTCCACCCCTATCGGTTTTGTCGGTTGCAGTTATCTGACTTCCAGCCTGAACGCCCGGAAATCGCCGTTGTTGATCAAAAAGAGATCGCCGTCACACCAGACCATGCCGGGGCGGAACCTGGAATTCAGCCCGGAACCGAAAAAGACCGGTACCAGCGTTTCCGTACATTCCACAGGCCAGAGCGCCATGGTTTCGATATCCAGCAGGTAAAACCAGGCATTGCCGCGCCAGGAGGCGCACAGCAGGGCGCAGCGCCCGCCGGGCGACTGGCAGATGCTGCTGATCTTCGGCGGATCATACCGGAGCCGTTGGAACGTCAGTTCCTCCACCGTCTGTTGTTCCTCTTCCGTGATCTTTTCATCCTGATACAGCCTGATCAGAATATCAACGGCCTCCTGAGGAATCATCCCGATGCGTACAGAGGAAGAAACATAGGGATCGCGATCCGCCGACATATCCCAGTCCAGCGTCCAGTAATGCGTCAGATCGATACCTTCCGGCGTGATCCGGTTCAGGGCCCCGAAAAGGAGAGAACTGCCGTGGGAAGCCGTCCGTACGAGACTGTCGGCCGTTCTGCGCGCCTGTCCGGACTGTGTATCCGGGACAGCGCAAAAGATCAGTCCATAGCCTGTACCGGCCGAATAGACCGTACCTTCTCCCAGCAGCCTGGCAGACGGTATGCCGCGTTCCCGGGTCTGCTCCATCCCTTCCCCGGGCCTGTACCGGATATACAGATCCTGCGCGGTCCCGGAACCGCCATCGCCGGAAACCATCAGCAGCCAGCTTTCGTCCCGATCCTCGTACAGCATCCGGCCCTGGATGATGACGCCGAGGTCTGCCAGAAGAAGTTCTGTTTCGGCGGTTTCCAGATCGGTACGGTACAGGCTGTAACCGTATCGGGAAAGCGCGTTGACCCGACCGACCCAATAAATGAAACGGCCGGAAGCGTCAAACCGCGCTTCCAATACAGAGCCGTATTCCTCGCTCCGTATGTCTTTGGCGTTAAAGGCCAGCAGCTGGAATACTTCGCCCGTCTCCGTGTCCAGCAGCAGCAGACCGTTGACGGCGCTCGCCGTTTGTTTCGCTTTGGCCTTATCCGTCAGCACGATGTACTTTCCGTCCGGCGACCAGGCGACGCCTTCCGCGCCCGGATAACCCGTCAGTGACAGGTACAGCTGACGTTCCAGGGTGCCGTAGGGATCCCCGGCGCCCCGGTCCAAAGCGGGACGGACCCGGATCACTTCTCCGCCGCGGGTCAGACACAGGCCGTGGGAAGAATCGCGCCAGAGCATGGTCTGCCCGTCCGGCGAAATCCCGACGAGCATTTTCAGGACCGCTCCGTCCTCCCCTTCGGGAACGGCCAGTTCCGCCGGCGTCAGGACAGGCGTCCCGCCGGCCGCCAGCGCGGTAAGCAGCGCCGCATCGTCCGCCAGCGACGGCACCGCGAACCCAGCAGCCAGCGCCGAGCAGATCAGGATCAGCATCCATTTTTTCATCAGTGGTTTCTCCCGGAAAAGCTTTTTGGGTGTGCATCCGTGCCGACAGCCGCGGCCCTGCTTACAGGCAGAACACCGCCGCGCGGAGCACGGTCATATAATCGGTGGTCGTCAGGCGGATCGTATCGTCCGAAATCATTTTAAAGCCCGGATAATAGGAATACTTGACCGCGTTTTTGACTTCTTTATACGTGATTTCAAACACGAAGCGTTTGGGCAGCTCGATCCTGGCCTTTTTGAGGTCCTGCCTCAGGGCCTGCTCCGCCGCCTGGCGGATCTGCTTTTCCACCCACAGAGGGGATTTGCAGCAGGTCAGCCCGCCCAGACCGTCCTTGACCGCGACGGTGACCAGCCCCGGATGCAGGGGCTTGGAAAGCTCCGTCAGCCGGCGGTCGCCGGTCAGAAGCACGCTGGGCACCCCGCGCATCACGCAGGCCCAGCTGTACAGAAGGAACTCCGAGCAGGGCAGGCCGTTCAGCCGCACGGAGGCCGGCTTGCCGCTCATGGTGTGGGACAGGGGGTTGTTGCACGTCCCGGCCGGGGAATGCCAGCCCACAAAGAAGGCGGCGTCGAAGCTCTCGTCCACGCCTTCCGCCATGCACATGGGGCTGCCGGACCAGCCGCGGATCAGGGAGACGTTTTCCGGCATCCGGAAGGGATCCAGGTTGATCCCGTAATCGTGCGCGTCGTTGACCAGGATCTCCGTAGCGCCGGCAGCCAGCGCCCCGTCGATCGCCGCCCGAACCTCCCGGGTCATTTCCTCGGCGGCGCGGGGGTAGGTGAGCTTGTCCTTCTCCGTTTCTTCCCAGTAGGTGGTAAAGGCGGTGCCTTCGATGTCCGCGCTGATAAATACCTTCATGCGATGACCTCCTGTGTGTTTTTATAGAATAACGCGCGGGCTTACCGCGACGTCAGCCGCTTAAAGATTTTGCCCGCCAGGGGCGCCGCGTACGCGCCGCCGGATCCGGCGTCCTCCAGGAGGACGGTGACGGCGTAGGGCGCCCGGGCGTCCGCGATGAAGCCCGTGAACCAGGCGTTGGTGTTGGCCTGCCCGTCCAGCTCGGCGGAGCCGGTCTTCCCGCAGATGGTCCAGCCGGACACGGCCGCCGCCCCGCCGGTCCCGGAGGAGCCGGATACCGCCATCAGCATCGCGTCCCGGACGGTGCGGGCCGTATCCGCGTCGGTGACCCGGCGGTAGGAAGCGCCGGACCCGGTCAGCCGGGGCATGCCGGCGGAGGAAACGGCCTGCTTCAGGAGCCGGGGCTCCATCATCACGCCGTCGTTGGCGATGGCCGAGGTGATCAGGCACAGATGCAGCGGGGACATCTGCAGCCGGCTCTGGCCGATGCCCGTCAGGGCCACCTCCCAGGGGCTGCGGTCCTCGTCGGGGTAGGAGGAATTCTCCGCCACGATGTCCCGGAACAGGAAATTTTCATTGAAGCCGAAGTTCATGGCTTCCGCCCGCAGGGCGTCGTCCCCCATCTCGACGGCCGCGTAGGCGTAGATGTTGTTGCAGCTGACGGAGAAGGCCCGCAGCAGGTCCGACTGGCCGTGGCTGACCACCGTGCCTTCCGCGGTGCTGGTGCCGTAATCCACGATCCGGTGCGCTTCGCTGCCGTCCGGCAGGTAGACGCCGCCGCAGGTGAAGGAGCGGTTCTGCAGCTTCGCGTTCCTAAGCGCGGCGGACAGGGTGACGATCTTGAACGCGGAGCCCGGGGCGTACATGCCCTGGGTGGCGCGGTTGAAATAGGGCTGGCCGGTCAGGCTGGTCAGGCTTTCGTCCCGGGCCGGGTCAAAGGAAGGAAAGCTCATCAGGCAGAGCACTTCCCCCGTCTGCCAGTTCATCACCACCACGGCGCCCCGCACCGGGTCCGGCAGGCTTTTGTCCGCCAGCACGGCGCGCTCGATAAAGCCGCTCAAGTCCGCGTCCAGGGTCAGGGTCAGGGTATCCCCCTTGCGCATCTGGTGCGTCATGAGACCGCTGAGGCGGTCCCACACGGTCTGCTTGAAGCCGTAGAGGTAGCTGGCCATGAAGGATTCCACGGCGTTGGAGACCTTGCCCTGGCTGTCCCCCAAAGCGTGGACGTTCGCCCGGCGGACGGCCTCGTCCTCCGCGTAGGTCCGCTCCCAGGTGAAGGTGCCGTCCTGGTACACCGTCACCTCGCTGCCGGCCAGGAGGACGCCGTTCCGATCCAGGATATCCCCGGGGATCACGTTGTTTTTGACGCTGCGCAGGTAGGCGTTGGCGTTGGTGGAAAACCAGCGGCTCCCGTAGTTGCCCAGGGCGTAGCCGCCGTAGAGGATCAGCACCAGGAACAGCCCTGCCAGCACGAAAGCGGCCCGCCGGATATTGATTCGAAGCTGCTTCACTTTTTGCCTCCCTTCCGCCGGGACGCGGGCCTGGAGCTTTGCGGCCTGCGGGGCGCGGGATGAAGGTCCGCCTGCGTCCGGGCGGAGATCCCCTGCAGCACCCCGACCAGGCACAGCGAGGATACCAGGGACGTGCCGCCGTAGCTGATGAAGGGCAGGGTGACCCCGGTCAGGGGGATCAGCTTGATGTTCCCGCCGACGATCACGAAGGTCTGCAGCCCCAGCATCACCGAACAGGACAGGGCCAGCAGGGCGTAAAACGCGCTGTCCGTCCGCCGGGCGATGGAGATGCCCCGCAGTACGATGGCCAGGTAGATCAGCAGGACCACGATGCCGAACAGCACCCCGAACTCATGGCAGATCACGGTGAAGATATAATCGTTTTCCGAGGCGGGGATCACCTTGGGGTTGCCCAGGCCCAGGCCCAGGCCCCACAGCCCGCCGTTGGCGATGGCGATCAGCCCCTGCACGATCTGGTAGCCGGCGTCCTGCCGGTCCGCCCAGGGGTTCTGCCAGACGGCCACGCGCTTTTTCACATGGGCGAACATCCGGTAGCCGACGTAGGCGCCTCCGGCGGCGCCCGCCATGCCGCCCAGCAGCAAAAGAGTGCTGCCGGTGGAGGCCCACAGCGCCGTCAGCACCGTGCCGTAGTAGAGCAGGGCCGTGCCCAGGTCCTTTTGAAGCATCAGAAGCCCCAGGCTCACCCCGGTCAGCCCCACCGCCCAGATCACCTTCCGTTCGGACAAAAGCCAGCAGACCGCCACCAGCAGGCTGATCTTGACCAGCTCGCTGGGCTGGAATCCGAAGCCGAACAGCGTCACCCAGTTCTGGGCGCCGTAGATTTCCGTGCCGTACACCAGGGGCAGCGCCAGCAGCACCACCGATATGATCATCAGCAGGATGACCCACGGCTTCCATTTCCGGATCACCCGGAAAAAAACCGCGCAGAGCAGCATCGCCACCACGCCGACAAAGTACGCCAGCGTCTGCCGCATCCCCCGGTACGGGTTCAGGCGGAAGAGGATCAGCACCCCCAGCGCGCACAGGAAGTTGGCCAGGCTCAGCAGCAGCCGGTCCCCGGGGAACAGCCGGGGAATGCCCAGCACGCCCACGTACACCAGCGCCGGCACCGCGCCGGCCAGGATCAGGGCCTTGGTCCAGTCCCCGCTGCCCTCCGTCCGCATCCAGGCGGCCAGCAGCAGAAAACCCAGAAAGAAGAACAGCATCACCAGCCCGATCAGCTGCCGGGCGGGCGTCAGCAGCTTCTTTTGATCCGGCTGCCGTTTTTTCTGCTTGCTCATTCTTTCTTCCTTTCCTTCTGATCCGGCAGAAAGGCGTCCGCGCCGGGATACCCCGGCACGGCGCTGCCGTTCAGCGGGCTGAGCGGGTCGCTCCCGTCGGGGTCGGCCCCGTCCTTAAACAGCCGCATCCAGCTTTCATCGTCTTCCGACGGCGGGATGATCTGCGTCCTTTCAGGGATCCCGGTTTCCGGGTTCAGCCGGAGCACCAGCGAAGCGTTCCCCAGGCGCAGCACCGAGCCGCTCAGCGCCAGGGCGCTCTTCCTGGGCTGCACGTCGTCCACCGACAGGCGGGCGCGGCGCACGGGGGTCACCAGCACCCCTTTCCCCGGCACCAGCCGGTAGACGGCGTGCTTGCGCCGGAGGCCCTTCCGCCGGACGGAGATATCGCAGCCGCTGCCGCTGCCGATCAGGCCTTCCTGATACAGCGGCCAGGTTTTCCCGGTCTTTTCGTCGGTGATTTCGCCGATGCGGCCGATCTGCGGCTGCTCCGAAAGCGTCCGCTGAAAAGCCCGGTGGTCCTTGTACAGCCAGACATACGCCCGGTATACGATCAGGACGCCCAGCAGCAAAAACACGTAGCGCATCAGCAGCGCCAGGATCTCATATCCTTCCCTGGACAAAACAACGCCTCCTGTAGGGCCCGCGCGAGAGCCGCAGTGCCCGGAAAAAACGTGGTGTGCTCCGGTAAAGAACGGGATGGCAGAGGGTGAGGTGAACCTCATCCGTCACGCCTGCGGCGCGACACCTTCCCCAAAGAGGAAGGCTTTTGGGGGTCCGCTTTCCCGCATGATCCCTCTGATAAATTTCGAATCGGACTGCCGCCGGAACAGGGGGAAGCGGTCTCCCCCGCTTCCGGCGGGAACTGTCCTTATCTTAGCCGAAAACCGCGCTGAATGCAAGGGCTGCCGTTCTTTTTTCTTGCATTCCGGACCCCGAACGGCTATAATCAGAAAGAAGATTTTTGCCGCGCGGGGCGGCCGGGCCTTCGCACCCTGTCCGCGCGGCCATGACCGCAAAGAAAAAAACTGACGGAAGCGGACGTCCGCCGGCGCCGGCTGGCCGCCGCCCCAAGGAGGTGCCCCCGTTGAAACTGAACATGAAACGCACGCTGCTGGTCGGGCTG
>CAMJXZ010000058.1 GCA_946409855.1 uncultured Clostridia bacterium
CGGAGCACTGAAGGTCCTCCTCGGAGAGGATGTCCTCCCTCATGGGAAAATGGTAGATGCCCCGGCTCTGCAGCAGGGACGCGGTTTCGCTGCCGTAGATGACCCAGTCCGGATGAAGCTGATGATGGGCGTCGTAGTATTTTTCGGCGTAATTGTAGCCGGGCAGCTTGATGATGTCCGCGCAGCGCTGGGCGCCTTCCCAGGGCATGTAGTTGCTGGCGAAAGTCACCGGGGCATGCCGGTCATCGTGGAGGCGCACCTCTTCCATGAGGCGGCGGGTCCAGTACTGACCGCGCTCGGAAACGTGCAGGTCCTGGATCTCGTTGCCGATGGACCAGAGGATCACGCAGGGGTGGCAGCGGTCCCGCCGGACAAAGGAGGCGACATCCTCCCGGTAGGTATCCGGGAAAAAGCGGGCGTTGTCATAAGGATTTTTGGGCAGCTCCCACATGTCGTACAGCTCGTCCATGACCAGGATGCCCATCTCGTCGCACAGGTCCAGAAACGCTTCCGCCGGCGGATTGTGAGCGGTGCGGACGGCATTGACGCCCATTTCCCGCATGACCGTCAGCTGCCTGCGGGCGGCGTCCCTATGGAAAGCGGCGCCCAGCAGCCCCAGGTCGTGATGCAGGCACACGCCGTGCAGCTTCATCGGCACCCCGTTCAGGGAAAAGCCGTGATCCGGATCAAAAGAGGTTTCACGCAGACCGATCCGCTTTTCGACGGTATCCCCATTGAGTGAAAGGCGGAGCGTGTACAGCGCCGGACTGTCCGGCCCCCAGAGAAGCGGGTGCGGCACGGTAAAAACAAACCGGCTGAGCGCGGCGGCCCGCTGCCGCATGACGCAGACAGAGACGCCGTCCGGATCGGTCAGCTCCGCGGTCACCGGCGTGCCGTCCGGCTGACCCACGGCTTCCGCCGTGACAATGACCTGCCAGGTCCTGTTTTTGCCGGGCACGGTATCCACGCTGACCCCGTCGGGCAGCAGGGCAAGCGGTTCGGTAATATACAGGGTGACGGGCCGGAAAATGCCCGCGCCGGAGTACCAGCGGGAATTGGGGGATTCATGACGGATGTGCACGCACAGCTCGTTGGCGCCCGCCGATACCCGGCCGGTCAGGTCCGCCCAAAAAGCCGTATAGCCGTGCCGGTGGGTGCAGATGAGCTGCCCGTTCAGCAGCACGTCCGAATCCATATAGACGCCGTCAAAACGCAGGACGATCCGTTTCCCGGATTCGGCTTCGGAAAAAGACAGGGGATAATAATACCACCCGGCGCCGGTTTCGTAAAGCCGGTCCGTCTGCCGGATCAGCCAGTCGTGCGGCATGTCGACCGGCTGTTTTTCCGCCCGGTCCGCCTGTTCCTTGGTGCTGTCCAGCGGCAGGCGGACGAACTGCCAGCCGTCCTGCAATGTTCTGTGCATGGTGAGCGCCTCCGTTTCACATCGGGGTGAGGGTTCATTGGTCGATCGTTCCTCGATAAGGAAGGATAAGGCATCGGAAGGGTTTACAGGATCACCTTCCGGATAAAGGCCGCGACGCCGTCTTCGGTGTTGGGGAGGGTCTGATAGGGGGCGCGGGCAAGGACTTGCTTTTCCGCGTTGCCCATGGCGACGCCCATACCGGCTGAAAGAAGCATCGGCAGGTCGTTTTCCTGATCCCCGAAAGCCATCACCCGGGACATGGGGATGTGCAGCCAGGCGGCCAGTTCGGAAAGCCCTGTGCCCTTATCCACCCCTTCCGCCATCATTTCCAGGTTCCAGGGGGTGGAGCGGGTGACGACCGTGCCGGGGATCTGCGCAAGGATTTCCCGGGTATCGTCCAGCTCGCCGTTGTTGCAGATATAGAATTTATAAATGCCCCGCCCGATCGCCTCATCGACGGCCGCCGGGCCGTGGGTGAAGCGGACCTGCGTTTGGGAGAGGATCCGGCTGCCCATGCTGATTTCGCTGTGATGGTGCGCCCCGTCCAGGTTGGAGACGATCAGCCGGTCCGCGAAGATGAAATAGTTGGTGCCCATTTCGTCCAGCGTTTCGCGGATCCGCGCCGCTTTGTCCGGGGCGATAAAATGCCGGAAGATCATGCTGCCCAGCGGAACGTCGGATGCCTGGGCGCCGTTGGAGCCGATGATGGGCCCGGAAAGTCCGTTGTCCATAAAAATCAGGGACACGTTTTCCACATAGCGGCCGGAGCAGGCGGCGGTAATGACGCCTTTTTCCCGGGCCAGAGCCAGGGCTTTCCGGTTTTCTTCGGAAACGGTTCCCTGATCGTTCAGCAGCGTACCGTCCAGATCCATCGCGATGAGACGTATTTCACTCATGGCAGTTCTCCGATTTCCTGTGGTTCTTTATAGAAATAAGCTGATCAGACAAAGGGATCAGAAAGGAGGCCGGATCGAAAACGTCTGTTCATCCAGATATGCGAGGACGCCGCCGGCCCGCAGCGTCAGCCGGCATGCGCAGAGCCTGAGCTGCCCTTCCGAGTGAAGCCTGCGGTTGAAGGCCCGGTCCCCGTATACGTCGTCCCCCAGCACCGGGTGGGCAAGATAGGCCATGTGGGCCCGGATCTGGTGGGTGCGGCCGGTCAGCAGCAGAACGGACAGGCGGGTCAGCTCGTTTTCATGAGCGACGGTTTCCCAGGCGGTGCGGATGGTCCGCCCTTCCGGGGTGGCGTGGGAGACCACTCTTACCCGGCCCAGCTGACTGTCCCGGACCAGGAAAGCCTGCGCCTCTCCGCTTTCCGGCCGCATGACGCCCTTGACCAGGCACTGGTAGCGTTTGTCCAGCTTCCTTTCCTCAAAAGCGTTCAGCAGGCACTGTTCGCTGCTTTCGTCAGCGGCCAGGATCATCAGCCCGCTGGTCTGATTGTCCAGCCGGTGGCACAGGCGGTAATCGACCCCCGGGTTTTCCCGGCAGACTTCGGACAATACGGTCATGCCGCCCCAGCCGTCCAAATCGCTGCTGATGCCCGCCGGCTTGTTGATGACCAGGACGCGGTCATCCCGGTAAATCACCGGGAGGCTTACGCTGAAGGGTGTATACAGGCGGATCAGGGCGCCGGGAAGGACCGGGCTGTCCCCGCTTACCCGCGCGCCGTCCTGCTTGACGTCCCTGTTTTTGAGGGCGTCCCTGAGGACGTGCTCCGGGATCAGTGGGAAGGCCCTGGCAAGGTATCTGGAAATTTTGACGGGTGCCGGGTTTTCTGGCACGCGCGCTTCATAAACGTTCATCAGTTCAGCACCCCGTGAGAGACGCCGGGCCAGGGGACCACTTCCGAATGCAGACGCCGGAGCGCGGCCAGGATGCCGGGATGGAAAACCGTGGCCATTTTTTCACTCAGAACCGTTTGCAGGTCTTCGACGGAAGCGCCCTGCTTGGCCAGGAGCTTTAAATCGTTGACGGTTTCGTCCGCCGGATACTGGGGCTGCAGCGCGCCTTCCAGCTCGGCGCGGAGCGCTTCCACCGCCGGACGTTCTTCCTCCAGCATTTCCCGCATGCCGTCCAGGATCATCTGGTGGCTGAAGTGCGGTTCCTGATAGCTGGTGCCGGACATGGGGGAGATGATTTCTTCCGGACGGGACAGACCGGGATGCACCAGGATCATTTCACGCTGGGCGTTCCAGACATAGTCGAATTCGGACATGAGGAAGCGGTTCAGGTACAGCGCGTCCAGAGGGGAGGAATCCGGCAGCTTCGCGCCCGGGAACTGATCGGAAAGCGCCTGCGCAAAAAAGAATCCGTCCAGATAGAGCAGGCTGTGCAGGGTGGCGGTCAGGGTAAACATTTTCTGGCGGCTCTGCTGGTAATCCGGGCGCTGCATGATCCTGGCCATCCGGCTGCTGAGCTGGGCGGGGACCGTCAGAAGGACCCCGCCGCCTTCCGGCTGATGGGCGGTGCACCAGAGCCTGCGGATCAGGGAGAGCGCGGGCGCGTATTCTTCCTGCTCAAAAACAGGGGAGCTGCCGCCGAAGATCATCATCCGCTGCAGCAGCATTTCTTCCCTTACGGAGATCAGCGGCAATTCCCGGGCAAGGCTGTCCCGGACCGTCCGGCGGACGGTGTTCAGATCAGCCTGCGCGCCGGCCTTTTCACCGGAGAGATAGGATGTTTCATAAGCGGACTGCCAGGTGCGGGAGGAGCCCTGCCCGAAAATGCCGCCCAGCGCGCAGGCACGGCAGAGCTGGTTCAGGCAGGCGGCTTCCCGCTGGGCGGACATGGCGCTCAAGGTGCGTTCCGACCAAAGGGTGCGGGTATTTGACAGATATCTTTCCAAATCGTCAGGTCTTCCTCTCTGTGAGTTGAATGAATTCGTCCTCCGAAAGCACGGGGATGCCGAGCTGCTGCGCTTTGGCCAGCTTGCTGCCGGCGTTTTCCCCGGCGACGACAAAGGATGTTTTTTTGCTGACGCTGCCGGCGGCGGTGCCGCCCAGCGCGCGGATGGCGTCCTCGATCTGGGAACGAGTAAAATGAACAAGCGTGCCCGTCGCGACCACGGTTTTGCCGGTCAGCGGGCCTTCTGACGGGCCTTGCGCCGCCTGCTTCGGGGAAACGCCGACGGACAGCAGGCGTTCGATCAGGGCGCCCGTTTCCGGATCGGAAAAGAAATCCGCGATGGACTGGGCGACGATGTCCCCGATTTCGTCGATGGCGGAGAGCTCGGCGATGCCGGCTTTCCGGATGTTTTCCAGGGTGCCGAAGTGCTGCGCCAGGTCCCTGGCGGTGCGGCGGCCGACGTTGGGGATGCCGACGGCCATCAGGAAGCTGTCCAGTTCGCAGTTCCGGCTTTTGTCGATTTCGCGCAGCAGATTGTCTGTGCGCTTTTCCTGAAAGCCCTCCAGCCCGATCAGCTGTTCCCGGGTCAGGCGGTACAGGTCCGACGGGTCGCGGACATTGAGCCGGTCGTACAAAAGGTCCGCGGTCTTTTCGGAGAAGGCCTCGATATCCATCGCCTCCCGGGAAGCGTAGTGCTTGAGGCGCATGACGGCCTGGGGCTTGCAGCCCGCGCGGTTGAGGCAGAAGAGAAAGGCGCCTTTTTCCGTCAGCGGGCTTCCGCAGTACGGGCAGAACGCAGGCTTTTCAATCGGTCTGCCGGATTCCTGTTCATCCACGCAGCCGGTGATTTCCGGGATCACGTCGTTGGAACGGCGGATCCATACCCGCACGCCCAGACTCAGCTTTTTGCGCTGAATGTCCTCCCAGTTGTTGAGCGTCGCCTTGCGGACGGTGACGCCCGCAAAGTCCACCGGCGCGACGTGCGCCAGGGGCGTCAGCTTGCCCGTGCGGCCCAGCTCCCAGGTGACGCTGTTCAGGACCGTCGTGTTTTCCTCCGCGGCGAATTTATAGGCGATCGCCCAGCGGGGGAATTTGTCGGTATAGCCGAACGCCCGCCTGGTTTCCTCGTCCATCACCTTGATGACCGCGCCGTCGATCAGGAAATCCAGGGAAGGACGGGCATTCTCGATTTCCTCAATGGCGCGCCGGACACCCTCGCGGCTGTCCTCAATGCGGAAATAGGGACTCACCGGGAAACCCTGCCCGCGCAGGAAATCGATCATTCCCTCCTGGGAATGGTAGGGCGGGTTTTCGATGGTGCCGACCTGGTAGAAAAAGGCGCTCAGGCGGCGGGAACGGGTGACCGCCGGGTCCAGGTTCCGCAGCGCGCCGGCGGCGGCGTTACGGGCGTTTTTCAGGGGGACCGCCGCGGTCTCGTTGTAGCGG
This sequence comes from uncultured Clostridia bacterium, assembly GCA_946409855.1. GTDB lineage: Bacteria > Bacillota > Clostridia > Christensenellales > Aristaeellaceae > UBA4246. The sequence goes on from CAMJXZ010000058.1 coordinate 5,717, forward strand.
CGGAGGGCGGACAGCCGCATGATGCATTCGCCCTGCACTTCCAGCGTGCCCTGCCAGGGGATCCTGAAGGGGACGTCCGTGATGGTTTTGGCCTGGGGCAGGATCGCTTCGCCCACTTCGCCGTTTCCGCGGGTGGCGGCCTGTGAAAGCAGGCCGCTTTCATAGGTCAGGTTCAGCGTCAGTCCGTCGAACTTGTATTCGATCCCGTACCGGAGCGGCGCGCTCAGGCCCATGTCCGCGTGAAGCTTTTCCATCCGGTCAAACCAGGCGTCCAGTTCCTCAAAGCTCTGCGCCTTGTCCATGCTCCACAGGCGGCTGATGTGGCGGTGCGGCTCAAAGGATGCGAGCGGCTGCCCGCCGACCCGGTGGGTGGGGGAATCCGGCAGGACGATGCCCGTCTCCTTTTCCATCTGGAGGAGGCGGTTGTACAGCCCGTCCCATTCGGCGTCCGAAATGACGGGTTCCGAAAGGGTATAGTACGCGTAAGCGGTCTCATTCAGCCGGTCGACCAGCTGCTGCATTTCGTTGACTGTATCCATCCTTCATCCCATCCCGTCAGGTATCGATTTTGAAAATGGGGGCGATCGAAAGGGAAAATTCCTTGGTGCCGTAGGCTGTAAAGGAAATGCTGATCCGCGCTTCCCCGCCCTTGCCCCAGACCTTTTCCACCGTGCCTTCGCCGAACTTGCGGTGCATGACCCGGTCGCCGGGCTTGTACATGTTCATCAGCGCGGAACCGCTCAGGGCGCGGGCGGCGGAGGGGACAAACCCCTTGGAGACGCCCGGGATCGTCAGGGGGTCCCGCTTCTGCCCGGTGCCGGGGACGCCAAAGTCCAGCGGCCTTTGCGGCCGGGCGGCGGAGCGCCGGACAGGGTCATCCCCAAAGTGCTGGCGGGCAGACTTGCCTGTGTCGTTGATCAGCCGCTCGGGGATTTCGCTTAAGAAAACGCTGGGAGCGTTGTAGTTGACCTGGTTGTAGAAGGTGCGCTGGCGGGCGCAGGAAAGGAAGAGGTACTTTTTGGCCCGGGTGATCCCCACATAGGCGAGCCGGCGCTCTTCCTCCAGCCGGTTGTCTTCCATGACGGCCCGGTAATTGGGGAAGACGTTTTCTTCCATGCCGGGCAGGAAAACGGCGTCGTATTCAAGCCCCTTGGCGGCGTGCAGGGTCATCAGCGTCACGTACTGCGGGGCGTCCTCCTGCCGGTCCAGGTCGGTGATCAGGGATACGTTTTCCAGATACCCGTTCAGGGAATGGTCTTCCGATTTGGTCTCGTACTCGTGGACGGCGCTGACAAGTTCCCGGAGGTTGTCCAGCCTGGCCTGGTAAAACTCGGCGTCCTCATTGTCCAGCTGTTGGTCCAGCGCGGTTTCCTTGAGGATGAAGGCGACGTAATCGGTCAGGTTCATGGTGTCCTGGGCGGCGATCAGGCGGAACATGAGCTCGGCAAACCCGCTGACGCAGCGGCGGGCGCGGGCGGAAAGGGACTCGGGCGGGTCCGGCAGAACGCTGAACAGGGGGATTTCCTGCCGGGCGGCCTCGTCTTCCAGGCGGGCGACGGTGGCGTCCCCGATGGAGCGCTTGGGGGTATTGATGATCCGCTTGAGGGAAACGGTATCCGCCGGGTTGACGATCACCCGGAGATACGCCAGGGCGTCCTTGATTTCCTTCCGTTCATAGAAGCGCGGGCCGCCGAAAACCCGGTAGGGGAGGCCGGCCCGGACGAACATTTCTTCAATGACGCGGCTCTGCGGATGCGACCGGTACAGCACGGCCATTTCGGAATAGGGGACGCCGCTCCGGTTCAGCTGGCGCACCCTTTCGCAGATCCACGCGCCCTCGTCCCGCTCGTCCCCGGCGGTGTAAAGCTGGATCTTTTCCCCGGCCGGGCCGTCCGTCCAGAGCGCCTTTTCCTTCCGGCCCCGGTTGTGGGCGATGACCTGGTTGGCGGCGTCCAGGATATTGGCGGTGGAACGGTAGTTCTGTTCCAGCTTGATGACCCGGACGTTCTCAAAATCCTTTTCAAATTCAAGGATGTTGCGGATGTCCGCCCCGCGCCAGCCGTAGATGGACTGGTCGTCGTCCCCGACCACGCAGAGGTTGTGGGAAACGTCGGTCAGCAGGCGGACAAACTCGTACTGCACGTAGTTGGTATCCTGGTATTCATCCACCAGGCAGTGCCGGAACTTGCGCTGATAGTACTCCAGCACCGGCGGATGATCCAGAAAAAGCTGGATGGTTTTGTTGAGCAGGTCGTCAAAGTCCAGCGCGCTGTATTCCGCCAGGGTTTTGTCGTAGGCGAAAAACACGTCGTGCAGCTGCTGGCTGCGTCTGCTTTTATCGGATTCGGCGAACCATTCGTCCGCGTTCAGCAGCCGGCTTTTGGCGGATGAGATTTCCCGCCGGACTTCCTTGGGCGGCAGATATTTTTCATCAATGTCAAACTTTTTGAGGACGTCCTTGAGCACGCGCAGCTGGTCGTCTTCGTCGAAAATGGTGAAGGAACGGCTGTAGCCCAGCTTTTCGATATCCCGCCTGAGGATCCTGACGCAGACGGAGTGAAAGGTGCCGATCCACATATCCGCCGCCTTGTCCTGGCCCACCAGCTGTTCGATCCGGGTCTGCATCTCCCGGGCGGCCTTGTTGGTGAAGGTCAGCGCCAGGATGCTCCAGGCGGGGATGCCGTGTTCCAGGAGGTTCGCGATCCGGCAGGTCAGGGTCCGGGTCTTCCCGCTCCCGGCGCCGGCCAGGATCAGCAGGGGGCCTTCCAGTACGTTCACTGCTTCCAGCTGCTTGGGGTTGAGCATCGAAAGATCCATGGTGTCACGCTCCTGTAGCTTGTAAAAGGCGGTTTTTGCCGGGCAAACAAATCGCCATACTGATTATATCACAAACCCCCGTTTTCGTCTTCCGAATTTCAAAGATTTTTGGGGATATTTTTACATTTGGGCTTCGGGCTCAAAAACGCCTGCCGCGGGGCGGAAACGTGTGTTAAGCGTCCGCGCGCCGCTTTTTCTTGCGACGGTTTGCAAAACGGAAAAGGATGTGCTATAATCCCATCTGCCTAAACAGCAAGTAATGACAGGAGTTAAGGATTATGAACCGGAAAGAACTGGCAGAGATCAAACGCAGGCTGGACCGTGAAAAGGGCAGCATCCCCTGCATCCGCGGCTGCTACGTCAGCGCGAAGGGGGAGGTCATTTCCGTTTTCCGCAGGCCGCTGGGCACCATCCCGGAAGGGGAGTGCGCGAGCTATTTTTCCCTGTTTAAAAAGGTGCTGAGCGGGGTGCCCGGGAAGACCGGCATCGACGTCGTCTTTTCCGCCGAGCAGATGCTCAGCGGGGAAGAGCACCAGCTGCTGATGGAACTGAGGGATTCCAGGGCGGACGACGATACCGCTGTGATGACGCTGTACCAGAAAATCATCGACGCGTATCATTCGGAAACCAGCTATGTGATCCTGCTGACGAGCGATACCTATGACGTGCCCCGTCACCAGTCCGACGGGCAGAGGAGCGAGGAAGACGAGAACGTCTTCCAGTATTTCATCTGCTGTCTGTGCCCGGTCAAGCCCAATAAGGCAGCGCTCTCCTACAGCGCTTCCGAGATGGATTTCCGGGACCTTGGGCCGGACCAGACCCTGGGGATGCCGGAGCTGGGCTTTATGTTCCCCGCTTTTGACGACCGGTCATCCAATATTTACAACGCGCTGTACTATGTCCGCAGCGCGGAAGAACAGCATGACGATTTTGTGGACGCGGTGTTCCGTACGGAACTGCCGATGTCCGCGCCGATGCAGAAGGAAACGTTCATCAACGTTCTTTCGGACGCCCTGCAGGAGGACATGAAGTTTGAAGTGATGCAGGCCGTGAACGACCGGATGATCGAAACCGTGGAAGCGCAGAAGCAGGAAAAGCAGGCGGAAGCGCCGGTCATTTCATCCGCCGGCATGAAAACGATCCTCTCCGACTGCGGACTGCCGCTGGAAAAGCTGGAGAGCTTTGAGGAACGCTTTGACGCGGAATTCGGTCGCGGGACCAACCTGAGCGCCGCCAACCTCGTGAACGCCCGGCAGATGGAAATCAAGACCCCGAACGTGGTCATTCACGTCAACCCGGAATTCAGCGACCTGGTGGAGACCCGGATCATCGACGGGAAAAAGTACATCCTCATCCGCGCCGAGGAGGAAGTCATCCTGAACGGCGCCAGCGTGCAGATCGGGGACGGCGGGGAAACGGACTGAGCGCCGGAACGGAACACACTGAATCATACGATCGGAAAGGGCTGAATGTCAGCCCTTTTTCCGTGTACGGCCGAGGACGCGCTTTTTGCTTTGCAGCATCCCGTTCCTTATCTGTATTCCTTCCGAAAAAGATGAAAATGTGAAGCGGCGGAAGGGCATTTTTGCGTAAATGCCATTGCCTTGCATTGGAATTTCGGGTATAATGGACAAAACGGCACAGGGAGGTTCCGATATGGACGACAGAAGGGATGAAATCATTTCCTTGCAGAATATGATCATCAGCCGCCGCGCGAAGGATACCATGGCAAGGACCGGGGAAGATCTTTGGGGGCCGGTGCCTCATCTGACCCTGGGCACAGAGGATCATGCAAATACAAAGCAACCGGAGAAAAAGGATCAGGAGCCGGTTCCGTCCGTTTCGCCCTTCTACGGGCTGGAAACGAGCACGGACGAGCTGATGCGGCTGGTCAAAGAGAGCGCCGATTCTCTCGAAAAAATGACGAAGGAACTGTACAGGAAGGATCAGAAGGGAACCGGCGCCGTGCCGGAGGTGCCCCTGCCGGACATTCCTGTCCTGAACAGCCAGGCGGAAGCCGCGAAACAGGAGGAGAAAAAAGAAGAACCCGCGGAAGAACCGCCGGAAAACATCGAAGACCTGAAAGCGGAGCTGCACGGGTATATCGGTCTGAACACCATCAAGGAAGAAGTGGACAGCCTGATCAACTATGTGACGATCATGCAGCGCCGCAAGGAAGAAGGGCTGCCCACGCCGGACCTGTCCCTGCACATGGTGTTCTCCGGCAACCCCGGCACTGGCAAAACCATGATCGCCCGGTTCATGAGCAGGGTCTATAAGAGCCTGGGCATCCTGTCCAAGGGCCATCTGGTGGAGACGGACCGCAGCGGCCTGGTGGCCGGGTATGTGGGACAGACGGCCATTAAAACCCGGGAAGTAATCGAGAAGGCCAAGGGCGGCGTCCTGTTTATCGATGAAGCCTACGCCCTGACCAACCGGGGCGGCGAGACGGACTTTGGTCAGGAAGCGGTGGATACGCTGCTCAAGGCCATGGAAGACGAACGGGACGACCTGATCGTCATCGTGGCGGGCTATACCGAACTGATGAAGCGGTTTGTGAATTCCAACCCGGGGCTCAAGTCCCGCTTCAACCGCTTCATGTTCTTCCCGGATTACACGGTGGAAGAAATGCTGGGGATCTTCGATATGCGCTGTGAAAAGAGCGGCTATACCCTGGCGGACGACGAGGCCCGGGAGGCGCTCAGAAAACGCATCGAAAATGATTCCAAGGATGTGGACGGCTTCGGCAACGCCCGCGGGGTGCGGAACCTGTTTGAACGCGCGCTGTCCTGCCAGGCGGACCGGCTGGCGGCTTTCGCCACCGTTTCCAAGGAAGACCTGATGACGCTGACCAAGGAAGATATCGAAAAAGCCTGAGAACACGGACCAAACGATTTCGGAGAGGAGCAGTCTGCGATGAGAAAAACAAAGATCGTCTGCACCATCGGCCCCGCCTGCAGGGATCACGATATGCTGGTCAGCATGATCCAGGCGGGCATGAACGTCGCGCGTCTCAATTTTTCGCACGGGACCCATGAATACCACGCCGAAACAATCAAGCTGCTGAAGGAGATCCGCAGCGAGATGAATGTCCCGCTGGCCATCATGCTGGATACCAAAGGCCCGGAAATCAGGCTGAAGGATTTTGAGGGCGGTTCGGCGATGCTGGAGGACGGGCAGCAGTTTGTGCTCACCAACCAGGAACGGCTGGGGGACAAGACCGGCGCGCAGATGACCTTTGACCGGCTGCCCCAGGGCGTTGCACCGGGCAATATCCTTTTGATCGACGACGGAAAGATCGTCATGGAGGTGGAGAGCACCAGCGATACGGACGTCGTCTGCCGGGTGCATCACGGCGGCAAGGTGTCCAATCACAAGGGCATCAACGTGCCGAACGTCCATCTGGATATGCCGGTACTGGGGGAAAAGGACAAGGACGACCTGCTCTTTGGCCTGGAGCAGGACATCGACCTGGTGGCGGCTTCCTTCGTCCGCTGCAAAAAAGACGTGCAGGAAATGCGCAAATTCCTGGACTACCACGGGGGTCATGCCATCAAAATCATCTCCAAGATCGAGAACCTGGAGGGCATCGACAACTTCCAGGAGATCCTTTCCGTTTCGGACGGCATCATGGTCGCCCGGGGCGACATGGGCGTGGAGATCGATTACGCCCGCCTGCCCGGCATCCAGAAATCCATCATCCGCCAGTGCTACCGCGCGGGCAAAATGGTCATTACCGCGACGCAGATGCTGGATTCCATGATGATGAATCCGACGCCTACCCGCGCGGAAATCACGGACGTGGCCAACGCCGTTTTTGACGGGACCAGCGCGGTCATGCTGTCCGGCGAGACGGCGGCCGGGTATTATCCCGTGGAATCGGTGAAAACCATGGCGGCCATTTCCGAACAGGCGGAAAAGGACCTGGAGCTGCTTCATCCGGAGCGGGTGGAAATATTCGATGTAAAGACCGATATCACCAACGCCATCTGCGACGCGGCCTGCTCCGCCGCCAGGGACCTGAACGCCAAGGCGATCATCACGGTATCGAAGTCCGGTCATACGGCCAGGAACATTTCGAAATTCCGTCCCACTCAGCCCATCGTCTGCGCCACGCCCGAAATCAAGAGCTTCCATCAGCTGGCGCTTTCCTGGGGCGTTTATCCCGTGCTGGCCCGGTATCAGAAGGAATACGACACCCTGATGCAGCACGCGGTGGACTGCGCCAAGCAGATCGACGTGGTGGAAACAGGGGACGTGGCCGTCATCGTCGCCGGCGTACCGCTGGGCTTTACCGGCAATACCAACCTGATCAAGATCGAAGTGA
>CAMJXZ010000059.1 GCA_946409855.1 uncultured Clostridia bacterium
AGGACAAACCCTCTGTCACGGACTCCCTTATCCTGTTCGCCCGGTCAGTCGATCGTCTCGGTCAGCAGCATCTCAAACCGCGGGAACTCCAGCGTTTCGCCGTTTTCGTTCACCTCGACGTACTTGTTCTCGCTCAGCGTGCCGTACATCCGCACATGCATGCCCTCGCCCAGGTGCGGGTCGGTCCGGCAGATCACGTAGATAAAGTCGGTGTAGACGCCGTTCTTGCGGTTGATGGCCATCTTGAGCACCCACTCAGCGTTGGACGGCGTGACGCTCATCACATAGCCGGACATGACCAGGGTCTTCCCGGCGTATTTGGCGACGGCGTTCTTCAGCGTGCTGTACTTGACCTTCTCGGCGCCGGACTTGATCCGGTCCATCCGCTCCCCTTCGGTCAGCGTCCGGGTCGCGGTGTAGGAAACGGAGCGGGGGGTCATGCCCTTCTTGGAAACCGTCAGAAGGATCTGGTAAACGCCCTCCTGCCTGGTGTTGACGCTAAAGCTGAAGGAACGGCCCACCTTGGAGCGCTGGATGGTCACCGGCCCGGTCACGGACAGCTGGGTCGTGACGCCGTTGGCCGTCGTGCCGGAAATCTCCAGGGTGTTCGACGTCAGGTTCATGGGAATGACCGTTTTCAGGTTCAGGGGGATGTAGTCCCGCTGGTACATGATGGAAGCGGTCTTCTGCGCCGTCCGCCCGTCCTCGGTCTGGGCCACAACGGTCAGGGTAAAGGTGCCCTGCTGGGGAAACTGCAACTTCAGCGTGTACTTGCCGGATTTGTTGGCCACGGCGGTAAAGGACGCGGTCTTGCTGTCCGTCATGCTGATGAGGGTCGCGGTGATGGCGGCGCCGGCTTCCGATTTGCCGGAAACGGTCAGCGTATCGCTGGTCACCTCATGGGGCGGCTCTTCGGTAAAGGTCAGGCGGCAGGCGCCCTCCGGCGCGTTCAGGATCTCGGTAAAAATGAAGCGGTTGACCACCTTGTCCACAAACTTGGCGTCGGCGTCCTTGGCGTTCCTGCCGGTCACCTGCAGGTCAAAGGTGATGGTGTAGCCGTTGCGGACGGTGCGGCGCTGGTAGCCCCGCATGACGACGCCGCCGTCCCGGGTCAGGGTGTACTTGAGCTGCAGGAAGCGGCCCAGGTTCCCGCCGAAGTTTTTCCAGGTGGCGCTTTCATAGTGATAGCCCTGCAGGCCGTAATAAACGTCCCCGGAATGGTTCAGCCGGTAATTGCGGCGGGTCTCCTCGTCGACGGCGTTGACGTCGTAGATTTCCTCGGCGTTCACGTCCTGCACGGCCGTTACGACCAGCACCCGGCTGTTTTCCGGGTCGAAGGCCTCCAGCAGCACCCCGTCCTCCTCATAGCGGGACCGGGCATCCTCCAGCGCCGTCCCCTGTTCCTTGAGCCAGGCTTCATTGCTTTCCAGCGTGACCGGGGTCAGCACCCTGGCGAACCAGGCGTCGTCCAGCGTCAGCCGGCCGTGCACCGGGTCCATCGGATAGACGGACTCCGCGGCCAGCGCGGGCAGGGCGCTCAGCGCGATCAGCAGAAGGGACATGAGCAGACAGGCAAAACGTTTCATGGGTCATCCTCCTTTGGTGGCGGGCCGGCGCGAAAGGCCGCAGAGGGCCCGCGTCATTACTGGCCGGATTTGATCGGAAGGAGCTTTTTGCGCTTCTTCCTCCTGGTGCGTTTCTGCGTCTGCACCAGGATCTGCGTGGTGCTGGAGCGGGACTTGACCACGTTGACCACCAGCGCGATGCCGACGATGTTGGTCATGAAGTTGGACCCGCCGTAGCTGACGAAGGGCAGCGGGATGCCGGTAATGGGCATCAGGCCGACATTCATGGCGATGTTTTCAAAGATGTGCAGAAACAGCATCGCAAGGACGCCGATGATCAGCAGCTGGCCGAAGCGGTCCTCCGTAAAGCGGGCCAGGTACAGCATCCGGAGCAGCAGGATCAGGTACAGCCCCAGCAGCACGCAGCAGCCGACAAAGCCGAAGGCTTCCCCGATGGCGGAAAAGATAAAGTCCGTATGGTCCTCAGGCACGTAGTCCAGCTGGCTGATGGACCCCACGACGAACATCCCGATCCCGTTCATCCGGCCGGAGCCGATGGACATCTGGGAGTTGAGGATCTGGTAGCCGGCGGAGTTATAGTACTTCTGCGGGTCCAGGAAGGACAGGATGCGGGTGATGCGGTAATCGGTGGAGCCGGAAAAAATCGCGTAGCCGAAGAACGCGGCCACGAACAGCGCCACCATCGCCATCATCGCCCACCACAGCCGGATGTCCACCCCGGAAAAAAGGATCATCACCAGGAACATGAAGCCCATCACGATGACGGTGCCCGTTTCGCCCTGGGCCAGGGTGACGACCGCCGGCACGCCGAACTGGATGCAGACCAGCATGAAGTCCTTGAAGGTGCCCATGGGCTTTTCGCTTAAGGACAGGGTGCGGGCCATCATGATCAGGATGGACAGCTTGGCGAACTCGCAGGGCTGCAGCGTACGGCCCCAGCCCAGCTTCAGCCAGGCGTTGACGCCGGAAATGGCGGTAGAGGCCAGCAGCGTAAAAATCAGCAGCGCCAGCACGCCCCAGTAAATCAGCAGGGCGCGGCTCCTGAACAGTTCCAGCGGGATATTGACCACCACGACCATGACCACCACGGACACCAGCACGAAAACGGCCTGCCAGGAAGCTGAATTGGAATTGATGATGTAGTTCAGCAGCGACAGATCCGTCCCTTTGTCCGGATTGAAGGTGGCGATGGCGATGCAGATCACGCCGAACCCGGCCAGGATATAGCTGATCAGCGGCAGCAGCCATTCCAGGTGCGCCTGCGATCTTCTGTGGGTGATCGGGGAAGTGACCAAGGAAATACCTCCTGTAAAGGGTTAAAAAGACGGGCGGTCAGGACCGGCAGTAGCGGGGAAGCCTGCGGTCCACGCCAGTCAGACGGTCCGCGATGCGGCCGATGGCGCGGCGCACCCGCACGCTGTCGGACTGGACGGCGGTCCTGTGCACCAGCAGCGCCCGGTACACGTCCGGGCTGTCGGGCACCACGCCCAATAGCTGCATATCCGTCTGGGCGGCGATGCGGGCGGGCCGCTGTTCCTCCCGGACGGAAACCAGCAGCCGGTCCGCCCGGTTCAGGATCAGGCGGGGATGGATCCCCTGCTTTTCAAACAGCAGCTGGGACAGTCTTTCCGCCGCCCGGATGCTGGGGTCGTCCGGCGTGGCGATGACGATGGCTTCCTTCGCGGCGCTCCAGACATTTTTAAGCCCCCTGCCCAGCCCGGCCGGGCAGTCGATCAGGACGAAATCATAATCCTCCGTCAGCGTCCGGATGACCTGGGACAACTGCTTTTTGTCGATCTCGGAGGGCTGCATCATCTGCGGGGCGGACAGGACGGACAGGCCCTGGGCCTCCCGGCAGCGGACCAGCGCCTGGTTCAGCGTGCAGCGCTTTTCCATGACGTCCGACAGGTCGTAGAGCACCTCGTTTTCCAGGCCCAGCAGCAGGTCCGCGCAGCGCAGGCCCACGTCGGCGTCCACCAGGGCGGTCCGGCGGCCCCTTTGCGCCAGGGCCAGCGCCAGAGAGGTGGAAAGGGTCGTCTTGCCCGTTCCCCCTTTCCCGGATAAAAACAGATACGCTTCTCCCATGATGCCATCCTTATTCAAACAAACGGTTGTCGTTTTCCGCCGGGCTTACGGCGTCAGCTCGTTGCCGGTGGTCAGGGAAATGTCCGAAATGATCTTGTTCTTTTCGTCCATGTACCATTCGACCCAGTCGCGGACCGCGCGGGAGGAATAGCCGCCGGAATAGCCGTTGGGAATATAGGAGACCAGCGCCAGCTCGGTATCGTCATACGGCGTCAGGCAGACGAACCAGGCGTTGTTCTCGATATCGATCTTGATCTTGCCCACGGTGATCTGGGAGGTGCCGGTTTTCGCGTAGATCTGGTCGGTGTACTTCCAGCCGTCGAACTGCTTACCGGCGGTACCCGTTTCGTCGACCACTCGCTTCATGCCCGCCTTGATGGCTTCCAGGTATTCGTCCTTGACGTTCAGGTCGCCGAACAGCTGCGGGTTCTTCTGGGAAAGGATCTCGCCGTCCGGCGAGGTGATGGAGTCGATCAGGGACAGGTTCCATACCTTGCCCTCGGCCAGCGCGCCGGCGTAGCGGAGCTCCGCCACGGGCGTGACCAGGGTGATGGACTGGCCGATGGCCATCTGGATCTCAAGGCTGCCGCCCCATTTGATCGTGTTCAGGTAGTTCCACAGGTCGCTCATCAGGGCCGACATGTACACCATGTTCCTGGTCATGTTGAGCTCCTGCATGAAGATCGACTGCGCTTCCAGAACCCAGTCGTCGGAACGGGTGTTGATGGCCATGTCCATCAGCTGCTTGATACAGCGGTCCAGACGGGTGTCGTCATAGGTGATGCCGTAGGAAGAGGCGAAGTTGCGGATGTGGGTCTTGATGGCGTTGGCGACGATGATCGGGGTATCGGTCACCTGCCGGTTCAGGGGTTCGTTGGGGTCGTACAGGTTGTCCTGGTTGCCGACGATGCTGCGCAGCTCGCCGTTGAGCTCCAGGCCCGTCTTGTTGGTCAGGCCCATGGCGGCGGCGTACTTGTACAGCCGGTCGGTGCCGGTGTCCCCGTACAGCATGGAACCCAGGGTGTAGAAGAAGTAATTGCAGGAATGCTCCAGCCCCTCCACGATCGTCTGGTTCTGGTGCTTTTCCGGGTGGCTGGTCCAGCAGGTGGGCGCTTCAGCCATGTTCCGGGTGTACATCATGAACTTGCCGCCGTCGCTGATCAGGGTGGAGGTGGTGATGACCCCGTTGGTCAGCGCCGCAAGGCCGGTGACCATCTTGAAGGTGGAGCCGGGCTCGGCGCGGGTCTGGATGGCGTAGTTCATCAGCAGGCCGCGCTTGTCCGCCACGATCTCCTGGGCGGGCTTGCCGCCAGCCACCATGGCGTTCAGGTCGTAGGTCGGGTACTGGGCCATGGCGACGATCTTGCCAGTATTGACGTCCATGATGACCAGCACGCCCTTTTCGGCCAGACGGACCGGGTCTTCCTCCCAGTCGCGGGTGTTGATTTTCTCCTTGTTGGTTTCCAGCCAGTCGCCGTCGCCCATTTTTTCTTCCTGCAGGTCCCGGATGTAATTCACGTTCTCCTGGATGGCGCGCTCGGCCCGCTGCTGGTAGGAAGCGATCAGGGTGAGCTTGACGTTGTTGCCGTCGGTGGGCTCGGTGTAGCTGATCTGCCGGGTCAGCTTGCCGTTGCTGTCCCGCTCCATGACGCGGCTGCCCTGCCGGTCCCGGATGCAGGCGGTCAGCCAGTTCTCCTGGCTTTTCTCGATCCCGTCCAGGCCGATCTCGTCGTTGAGGGCGTAGCCGGCGGGCTGATAGTCGGCGTAATAGGATTCGTAGTTCTGGATCTTGCCCGTATAGCCGATGATCTGGGAGGCCAGCGTCGCCCGGGGGTAGATGCGCTTTTCGCCCACCTCGATGGCGATGCCGGGCAGCAGCACGCTCCTGCCCTCGATCTCGCCCACGGCGGCGAAAGCGATGTCCTTGGCGATGACGACGGGGACGGAGTTGAAGATGTTCATCTGCATCTCGGAATAAACCGCCATGACCTTGAGCATCGTCGCTTCATCGATATCGAACTGCATGACCAGCTTGTTCCTGTCCTGCTCGTCCTGTTTGGCCAGCTGGTAGCGGACCATCAGGCGCTCCACGCACTTCTGCGCCGTGGGGTAGCTGCTCTCGGACAGATAGTGGTTGGAACGCCACTGCCGCATGCGGGTGCTGCGGGCGCTTTCCGAGATCCCCTCGCCGAAGTTGAAAATCCAGTCCCCCACCTCCGGGTCCCGCTCGATGGGGAAGGTGACGGACAGGGCGCCGCCGTATTTCTCGATGATGCCGATGGTGTCGATGATGGCCTGGGTAAAGGCCTTGTAGCTGGCGGCGGAGGACTGGGAGCTGTCCCTGCGGAAGGTGACGTTGTAGATCTTCTCGCTCTTGGCCAGGATCACGCCCTCGGAGTCGGTGATCATCCCGCGGGTGCCCTTCAGCACGATGGTCTTGTTGGACTGCGTGCCCGCGGCTTCCGAATAGGTTTCACCCCGCTGGATCTGCAGCCGGTACAGCCCGTATACCAGCAGGGCGAAGGCCACCAGCGTCGCCAGCAGGAAGCCCAGATACCGCGCGGTCAGGTTCGCCCGGTATTCCTTCTTCTTTTCGGTCTGACTCAAACGGTATCCGCCTCCTTTTTCCATCTGCCGCGGTTCCGGCCCAGAAGCCCCAGGAACCAGCGGTAGGGCAGCGTCATCACCAGGGCAATGGCCACCGTGTACAGGATGGCAAAGCCCGCGCGGAAAATATGCGTCCACGTCAGGCCGAAGCCGGACGCGTATCCGTACACCAGCAGCACGATGTTCATGATCAGGGAGGACACCAGGGCGCACAGCGGGATGCGCAGATAGGGGTTCAGGTTTTCCTCCCGGCGGAACAGCGTGCGCAGCAGGGACATCAGGCTCATCAGGTGCCGCATCACCATGGCGCCGAAGCGGCTGCGCATGACCGGCTGCTCCTGGTCAGCCCGCGCCAGCTTGCGGCGCTCCCGCTGCCGGTCCGTCAGGTCGGCGAACCACTGGGCGCACAGCATGGTGATGATCGGGTAGGAAACCAGGTACAGAACCGGCACGCTGGCCAGCATCGTCTCCCACAGGATGCCCATGATGGCGCCGCTGCAGAAAGCCGCCTTGCGGCCATAGCTGACGGTGATCACCGCGATGGCCGCGAAGCTCGCGCTGCCCACGACGCCCCCTACCGCCAGACGGGGCATCAGGCACACGTCGATCAGGTAGCTGAGCAGGGTCAGAAAAATCACTTTCAGCGGTCGAATCCAGATGCTCAATCGTCTTCCTCCAGAGAATCCGTCAAATCCTGTATGTCGATCTGCGGCACGGGCGTCGGCGAAGGCGTCGGGGTCGGGGTCGGGGTGGGGCCGCTGGGCGTCGCGGTCACCGCCTCGTACACCAGGTTGGGTTCCGGGGTGTTGGTATGGAAGGTCACGGCCAGGGTGCCCGTCGGGGTAGGCGCCGGGGAAGGCGTCGGCGTGACGGCCTCGACCGGCACCGGCGTTTCCTCGCCCACCACCTGGACGACGCCGCCGGCTTCAAAGCTGGTGTCCACGTTGTCCGCGAAGGGCGGGATGGGCCGCGCCGTCGCCAGGGGCACCAGGGTCGCCGCGGCCACCGCCTCGCTGTTCTGCGCGGTTTCGGCGTAGGAGGGAATGTAGCGGTAAATAACCACGTATTCCAGGTGCTGGAAATCCACGATGGGCTCGATCACCACGAACTGCTTGTTGTCCTCCATGCCGCGGGTGCTTTCCCGGACGGTGCCGATGGGGATGCCCTTGGGGAAAGGCATGCCGACGCCGGAGGTCACCACCGTGTCCCCCGTGCGGGGCAGGTGGTTTTCCGGCAGGTAGTACATCCGGCAGGAGGCCTCGCCGTTGACGCCGAAGGTCCCCTTGACGGACCCCTGGTCCCGGGTGGATTCCATCAGCGCGGGGATGGTCGTGTCGCTGTCGATGATGGTGGCCACCTTGCAGGTCGTGCCGGTGGTGTTGTAGGTATAGCCCACCAGACCGCCGTTGTACACCACCGCCATGTAGTCCTCCACGCCGTCCCTGGTGCCGCGGTTCAGGTCCAGGGTGGTGAAGAAGTTGCCGGTGTCGTGGCCGATCACCGTCGCGGTGACCGGGTTCATGTTGGAGTGGGCGCCGGCTTCCACCTGCAGGTCCTCAAAGGCCGCCAGGCGGTTTTCGTATTCCTGCGCCATGATGGCCACGTCCTGCAGCTCCTCGTACTTCATCAGCAGCTGCTCGTATTCGTATTCCAGGTTGCTGCGGTATTTGAGGGTGCGGAAATAACCGCCCACCATATTGACCGCGCCGGTAAAAAAGCTCTGCACCGGGGTCATCACGTTGGAGATCACGGTGCCGGGCCGGCGCAGGGCAGGCACGTCGAAAAAATTGCTCAGCAGCATCACCACGATGATCAGCACCAGCAGCGACGCTCCCCCCGCCAGGAGGAGGTTGCGCATAAAGCTGTTTCGCGGCCTGTCGCCCTTTTTCTTTTTTCTGGCGTTGTTCTTTGCCTTTTCCTTTTCCGCCAAGGAAGGTTCCTCCGTTATGATTTCAGGAATTATTCATCCGCCTCGTCGTGCAGGTACGCGCTCTTGACGATCCGGTGCACCCATTCGTAGTTGTCGGTCAGCTGGCCCACCCCCAGGGCCGCGCAGGAAAGCGGGTCCTTGGCCAGGTATACGGTGATGCCGAGCTCGGTGGCGATGTACTGGTCCAGCCCGAACAGCAGGGACCCGCCCCCCGTCAGATGGATCCCGCCCCGGACGATGTCGCTGCACAGTTCCGGCGGGGTCTTTTCCAGCACGAACTGGATCGCCGAAAGGATCGCGTCGCAGGTGGGCTTGAGGGCCTCGTACACCTTGGAGGCGGAAATTTCCGCCGTCTGGGGCAGGTTGGTGATCAGGTCCCGCCCGCGAATCAGGGCCTTTCGGTCCTCCTTGAGGGGGAGGGCGGCGCCCATGTCGATCTTGATCTCTTCCGCGGTCCGGTCGCCGATCAGCATGTTGAAATCCCGCTTGATGTAGGCGGCCACCGCCTCGTCCATCTTGGACCCGCCGATGCGGACCGAGCGGGAGACCACGATGCCGCCCAGGGAGATGACCGCGGCCTCGGTGGTGCCGCCGCCGATGTCCACCACCATGCTGCCCACCGGGTCGAATACCGGCAGCCCGCACCCGAGCGCGGCCGCGAAGGGCTTTTCCAGAAGGGTCAGCCCGTTTTTGCGGATGCCGGAATACAGCGCCGCCTGCCGGACGGCGCGCCGCTCGATGGGCGACATGCGGCAGGGGATCGTGACCACCGCCCGGGGCTTGACCAGGCGGGAGACCCCGATGGCTTTGCGGATAAAATACTGCAGCATGTATTCCGTCATTTCAAAATCACGGATCATGCCGTCGGACATCGGCTGGACGGCCGTCAGCTCCCCGCCGGTCCTGCCCAGCAGGGTCCTGGCGTCCTCGCCGATGGCGCGGACGGCGTGCTTGGCGGTCTTGTCCACCACCAGCACGGTCGGCTCGTTGATGACGATCCCTTTCTTCCGGACATGCACCAGCGTATTGGAGGTCCCCAGATCAATCCCGATATCAGGTGCGATAATGGCCATATATCATCTTCATCCCATCTATGTCAAAGGTTGTAATCAGCCTGTATAAGCAAGTCGCGGACCACGCTCTGCGGCAGCCCGATCACATTGGAAAAGCTGCCCTCAATCCGGTCGATCCACATCCCGGCCATGCCCTGGATGGCATAGGCGCCGGCTTTGTCAAAGGGCTCGCCGGAGAGGATATACCGTTCGATCTCCTCCTCCCGGACGGACACAAAATGCACCCTCGTGCGGCCCAGGGAAGTCAGCGTCTTTTCCGGGGTCAGCAGCGCCACGCCCGTAAACACCTCGTGCCAGCGGCCGGAAAGGGCGGAAAGCATCCGCCTGGCGTCGTCCCTGTCCCGGGGCTTCCCGAACACCTGTCCGTCCAGGCACACCACCGTATCCGCCCCCAGGATGAACCGTTCCGGAAACCGCGCCCGGACCGCCCGGGCCTTGCCCAGGGCGTTGCCCAGCACGACGCGCTGCGGATCCCCCTGCTCCGTTTCCTCAAGATCCGCCTCCATCACTTCAAAGGGAACGCCCATCCGTTCCAGCAGTTCTTTGCGCCTGGGCGATTTGGATGCCAGGATCAGCGCTTCGCGGTGCAAGAAAAACCCTCCTCCGGTGTGAAAAGCGCAGGCACAAGCCTGCGTTTTCAGCTGCCAACTGCAATTATACCATATACCTGCCCCCGGCGTACAGAGACAGGAAGAGATTTAACAAATATAACGGACCCGTTTCCGTCGCCTGAGGAGCCGCCTCAGAAAAACCGCAGAAACCACGGCTGACGGCAGGCCTGCGATCATATGCCGCTGCCGGAGCAGAAGTATGCGCTTCTGCGGCAGGCCCTGCGCCCGGCTCACCGGATCAGTTCGTCGATGATCCCGCCGCCCAGGCAGCGCTCCCCGTCGTAGAGGACGGCGCTCTGGCCGGGCGTCACGGCGCGCTGGCGCTCCTCAAAGGCAAAGCGCAGCGTTTCCCCGTCGTACACCACCCGGCAGCGCTGGTCCGGCTGGCGGTAGCGGAACTTGGCCGTGAGCGCAACCTCCGTGTTTATCGGCAGCGCGTCCTCCACGAAGGTCACCTCCGAGCAGACGCAGCCGGCGGTGTAGAGGCGCTCGTCGTCCTCCCCCTGCACCACGATCAGGCGGTTATTCCGGAGGTCCTTGTCCACGACGAAGAACCGCCGGCCGTCTCCCCGGCCGCCGATGCCCAGGCCCCGGCGCTGGCCCAGGGTGTAATACATGAGCCCGATATGCCTGCCGATCACTTCCCCGTCCGGCGTCACCATGTCGCCGGGGCAGGCGGGCAGGTACTGGGAAAGGAACTTGCGGAAGTTCCTCTCGCCGATAAAGCAGATGCCGGTGGAATCCTTCTTGCCGCTGACCGGCAAGCCCTCCTTTTCGGCCAGCGCCCGGACCTCCGCCTTGGTCATCCCGCCCACGGGGAAAAGGGATTTGCGCAGCTGCGCCGCGTGCAGCATGTAGAGAAAATAGCTCTGGTCCTTGTTCGGGTCGGCGCCGCGCAGCAGCGCGCCTTCCCCGTCCGTGCGCACAAAGTGGCCGGTGGCGATCTTTTCCGCCTCCAGCTGAAGCGCGTACTCCAGGAAGGCTTTGAACTTGATTTCCCGGTTGCACAGCACGTCCGGGTTCGGGGTGCGCCCGGCCCGGTATTCCTTCAGGAACAGCGAAAACACGCGGTCCATGTATTCCTTTGTGAAATTGACCGCGTAATAGGGGATCCCGATCAGGTCGCAGACCTGCTGGACGTCCCGCCAGTCGCTCTCCGCGGTGCAGACGTCCGTATCGTCCTTCTCTTCCCAGTTTTTCATGAATACGCCGACCACGTCATAGCCCTGCCGCTTGAGCAGCAGCGCCGCCACCGAGGAATCGACCCCGCCGGACATGCCCACCACGACCCGCATCAGATCAGCCCCTTTTCAGACAGGAATGCCGGAAGCCTGTTTCTCAGCTCCTCGGAGACCTCTTCTTTGGACTTTTTCCCGTCCAGCACCAGATACCGGTCCTCAAAGCGCGCCGCCAGCTGTTCAAAGGCCTGCTCGGTCCTCGTAAAGAACGCGGCGTCCGCCTGCTCCATCCGGTCGGGCGCGGAGGCGGAATACCTGCGCTTGAGCGACGTCTCGTGGTCGATGCGGAAATAGACCGTCGCGTCGGGCCAGAAGCGCCCCACGCCGGCTTCGTTGTACTGGTAAATCGTTTCCACGCCCAGCTCCCGGCCGCCGCCCTGATAGGCCAGGGAGGAATCGGCGAACCGGTCGCAGATCACCGCCCTGCCCTGCGCAAGCGCCGGGGCGATCACGTCGTGCACGTGCTGGGCCCGGGAAGCGGCGTACAGAAGCGCTTCCGCGGTGGCCGTCATCTCGCTGTGGCGGACGGACAGAAGCAGCGACCGGATCTCCTCCGAGATCGGGCAGCCGCCCGGCTCCCGGGTCAGGACCGTTTCAAAGCCCAGGTCTTCCATGAGCGTTCTGATCACGTCCCGCTGGGTCGTCTTGCCGCAGCCGTCCAGCCCTTCCAGGGAAATGAACACCCCCCGGTCCGCCGGCACCTGCCCCAGCAGGATCCGGCTCAGCTCCTCCACCGTGTCCGCCGTGCGGGTGGCCCTGCTCAGCTGCTCCTCCGTCCAGGCGCCGTACCCGTACTGAACGGCAATGCTGTCCGCCCCGGTATCCAGAGCGGCCTGCACGTCCCCGAAGGTATCCCCGATCATCACGGTGTCCCGGGTATCCGGGCAGAGGGATTTGAGCAGCCTGCCCTTATCCGCCTCCAGTTCCTTGGGAGAAGGCGCGGCGATGCCGTCCAGATACGGATAGAGCCCGAAGTACCGGAGCACCCGCTCCGCGGACTCAGCGGATTTCCCGGTGGCCACATACACCCTGCACCCCCGGTTCTTCAGCTCCCTGAGCAGCGGGCGGATGCCCGGATAGACCCGGTTTTCCCGCCAGCCGACCGGCACATACCTTTCCCGGAACAGGCGCAGCCCTTCCGCCGCTTCCGCTTCCGTCATCCCGCAGAAGGCGCGGAAGCTGCCGGTAAGCGGCGGGCCGATAAACCGGCGCAGCGTCTCCACGGGCGGCACAGGCTTCCCCATCTTTTCCAGCGCGCAGCGGACGCTGGTCAGGATCCCCCTGCCGGAATCCGTCAGCGTCCCGTCCAGATCAAACACAAAGTTCCGATACATTCAAAACTCTCCTGCGGTTTTATCAGAGAATGGTATTGCAGGCCTGTTCCGGGCCGGTCCTCACGGGTTTCCGTAGCGGTACAGAAGGTAGGCGCGGATCTCCTTTTCGATCCAGTATTCCGTCTCCATCCGCCTCAGGGGGGACAGAAGCTCCCGGAGCGCCAGGTACATGGGCGCCCCGTCCTCCTGGCCGAACCAGAGGTCCGCAAAGCAATAATCAAACGCGCCGTCCGAAAGCCCGGCGCAATAGTCCAGCGCGTCCGCCTCTACCACCCGGATCTTGTCCGGATGCGGGAACCTTGGCAGCAGATGCTCCCGGAAC
>CAMJXZ010000060.1 GCA_946409855.1 uncultured Clostridia bacterium
GCCGGTGATGACGCCGTCTTCAAAGACCAGGCCTTCAGGCAGCTCCGCGGTGTAGGTGATGGGAGAGTAGGCGTAATAGGTGTTCAGCGTGGCCACGGGCAGTTTCTCGGAGGTGTAAGCCTCACCGGCCTTCGCGTTGGCCAGCTTGAACTCGACTTCCTCGTCGTCGATCTCCACGGTCGTGCTCAGGCGGACCTTGGCGCCCTGCGGGATCTGCATGGCGTTGGAATTGGCCACCATGTACAGGATGTGCTTGGCGGTGTTCTGCATGCAGTACAGGGTGATGTTGCGGGCGTCGTCGGGCATGGCCAGGATGGTGTCCTTATCCAGGAAGACGCCGAAGTTCAGGCCATAGACGAAGGCGTCCAGCATCATGTCGGAGCCGGCCTTGATCAGCTGGTAGGCGTTGCAGGCCCAGTACAGGGTGATGTCGGTGACGACCGCGCCCTTAAAGCCCCACTCGTCGCGGGTGATCTGCTGGTTGATGGCGTAGCTGCCGCCGCACCAGGTCTTGCCGATGCGGGTGAAGGAACCCATGGCGAAGCGGGCGCCGCCCTTTTCAACGGCTTCCTGATAGCCCTTGAGGTAGATTTCACGGGCGGTCTGCTCGGTCATCCAGGCAGCCAGACCGTCGTTGGGGGAACCGGAGCCGATGCCGCCCATGCGGTAGGTCATCGCGCCGCCGCCGTCGTTGTGGAAGGCGAAGTGCTTGAGGGTCACGTAGCAGCCCTTCGTAAGCGCGCCCTGGCTCAGATAATTGGCCATGGTGCCGGTCAGGTACGGGTCTTCGGAATAGTACTCGGTGGCGCGGCTGTCAAAGGGAGAACGGTGGATGTTCATGCCCGGGCCGTACCAGCCGGTGTAGGAGTACACGATGCCGCTGGGCACGGTGGAGTTGCCCCAGATGCCCTGGTCGCCGATGATGACGCCCATGCGGTAGAGCAGGTCCTTGTTGAAGGTGGCGGCGATCATGGGCTCGGAGGCGAAGTAGTTGAAGCGGTCGTTGGTATCGGTGTAGTTGCCGGTCCAGCCCTTCGGGCCGTCGGTGTCGCGGGAATAGGGCTTGCCGATGTAGGGCACGGCGCGGCTGTTGAAGCCGCCGAAGTTGACCAGCTCGATCAGCTCGTCGATGGTCAGCTGCTCGGCCAGCTCCTGGAAGCGGGGATCATCCGCCGGGGCGCCCACCAGGTCGGCCAGCGTGATGGCATAGGCGACCCCCTCGCGGGCAGCGGCGTCCGCCACCTTGACCTCGCCGATGGCGGCGGCGTCGTAGTAGGCGTTGAACTTGGCGTCGTCATAGGCGTACGTCGCGTATTCTTCGGCGGTGATTTCCTTGGTCTCTTCGTAGGCGCCGGGCATGGTGCCGGCAAAGTCGGCGCGGCTCAGGAGGGTGTAGCCCTCGGCCGCAAAGCCTTCGGTCACGTCGTCCAGAACGTTGGTGATCGCGGCGCCGCCCCTGGACTCGGTGCACAGCTGCTTTTCAGCCACGTTGTAGATGAACTCGGTGTCGTTGGGATACCAGCCGAAGTGCGCGCAGCCGGCGATCTTCACGCCGTAGGCGCCGGCGTCCAGCACGTAGGTCCTGTCGGTCACGTTGTCGTAGGACGCCATGTCCCTGACCTTGATGGCGACCTGCACGGTGTCGCTCTCGCCGGGCTGGAGCAGCTTCGTCTTGGCGAAGTCGCCCAAGACGACGTAGGACTTTTCGATGACGGTTTCGTTGCCGGTGGCCTCGGTGCCGTAGGGCGCGGTGTAGTACAGCTGCACCACGTCTTTGCCGGCGGCATCGCCGATGTTGGTGACCTTCACGTCGAAGACCAGCTCGTCATCCTTCGTGACGGCGGATTCGGCGGCGGTGGCGGGGGTGATTTCCCAGTCGAAGTTGGTGTAGCTCATGCCGGAGCCGAAGGGATAAACCACATTCTCGCCGAACCAGTTTTCGTTGCCGGCCTTGGCTTCTTCAAAGGCGCGGGTCTCGTAATAGCGGTAGCCCACGTAGATGCCTTCTTCATAGCCGACTTCCCAGGTGTTGACCTTCTGGCCGTCCACGGTGAACTGGGTGTAGCCGGTCTTGGTGCCGGCACCGTCCACGGAGTGGGCGTCGGAAGCGGTCATGACGTTGAAGTTCATGTAGGAGGGGTTCTTGGTCAGGTCGGCCGCCCAGGTGTCGACGGTGCGGCCGGAGGGAGTCACGTCGCCGCAGAGCAGCGGGCCTACGGCGCCGAAGCCGTTGTCACCGCCCTCGCCGATATTGAGGATGGCGTCTACCTTCTCATTGTCCTGCAGGGCCTTCATTTCCATAACGGAAACGTTGTTGATCAGGACGATGACCTTGTCAAAGTTCTCGGCGCAGTAGTCGATCATCGCCAGCTGGACGGAATCGAACTGCAGGGCGTGGGTGGCCTTGGGGTCGTTCCCGGCGCGCAGGACGATGACCGCCGCGTCGCCGTACTCGGCGAAGGAGGGCTTCCAGTAGGGATAGACCGCGGCGTAGGCAGGCGCCAGCGCCCAGTCCGAATTGCCCACCGGCAGGATCCCGGCGTAGGTCTCTTCCAGGGCGGGGTTCAGTTCAAACCCGGCGTCCTTGAGGCTGGAGACCACGTTCGCCTGCGCGATGGCCGCGCCCGCGGAAGCGTCGCCGCCGTTCATGCTGGCGCCGGCGTTGGGATTGTACGCCGCGTAGCCAAACAGGGAGATCTTCGCGCCCTTTTGCAGGGGCAGCGCGCCGTCGTTGTTCTTGAACAGGATCGCGCCTTCCTGGGCGATTTCCAGGTTCAGGGCCAGACCGGCCTGCAGGGCTTCTGCCTTGCTGGCGTAGTCGGAGGTGAAGTAGACCGGCGTCTCGGCGAAGGCGGGGACGGCCAGCATGGACATCACCAGCGCCAGACACAGGGCGAAGGACAGGGTTTTCTTTGCCATAAACATCCTCCTTACAATATGCTGTTCCGGTTCAAAATAGGAACAAATGACATTCTTATTATACAGAAACGCCCGTTCTTTGTCAATGATGTTAAAATTTATACCAATCAATACAAAAAGCACGGCGCAAATGTGCCGTGCCTGACGTATTTATCCCATATATCAGGACAACTGACCGGTCTTCCACGCGGATCGGACAAGCGCCGGTCTCCGGAAGGAAGAATCCGGAGGCTTCCCCCTGATTAAAAAACCGATAAAAACCCGATGGAAATCCGCAGCGGGGATCAGGGGCCGGGCTTCCCCGTCCGCTTCGCTGCGCCACCGGGGCCTGCCGGCCCGTCCTCGCTGAAAACAGCGCACCGTTCTGTTTTCCGGGCGCCGCGCCCCCCTCCGGCTCACCGGAGGATCTGATACAGCACAAACCTTCCTGGCTCCGCCTCCAGCTCGAAAACAGCTTCCTCCCCGCAGGTATACAGCGGCTGGATCTCCCCGGGCTTCCCGGGGATTGTAAGCGCCTTCGCGCCGCTTGCGTGCAGGCGGACCGTTTCCCGCTGGACGCCTTCCATCACGTAAGGGTAGAGGATCAGGCTGTCGTTGTCATAGGGAAAGAGGCTGATGCGGGCCGGGCCCTCCAGCCACACGCCGCCCACGGGGAACGCCTGGCGGATGCGGCTGAGCACCTCGGACGGGAAGGCGTAGAAATCCGGGAAGGCGTCCGGCACGGCCAGCGTCCACAGATGCCCGTCGCAGTAATCGTCCCTGAGCAGGATCCCGTAGCTTTCCTCTTCGTGGGCCGCCTTGACCACCGCCCAGGTGGCGTTGTTGCGGAACTCGGCCACCGGCAGGTTAACGGGCTTCACCCCCCGGGGGAACAGGCAGCGGTGCCGGCCGCGGGCTTCCTCCACGCGGTAGCGGTCGGCGGTGACCGTGCGGCCCCGCAGGCGGACGGAGGTCATGCGCTCCAGGCCCCTGCCCCGGACGGCGTCCGCAAAGCCGGTGGTGATGATGGCGTCTCCCCCGGTCCGGCGCAGCCAGTCCTCCAGCTTGTCCACGACGTTTTCGTCAAAGGCAGAGGAGCGGGTCAGCAGGATCTGTTTTGCGTCCGCGGGGAAATAGGGGGTGCAGACCACCGGCAGGCCGCACATGCCCAGAAAATCCTGCACGTTGTCCTCGCCCTGACAGTTGTCCGGCAGGTAGCAGAAAATCCCCCGGGGCTTTCCGGCGTGGTCCAGCAGGGCGTCCAGCTTGTCCAGCTGATAGCCCAGGGCCGGGGTGTACATATGGTCCGCCATGGACTGGAAGCAGAAAACCATCAGCTCCTGCGGCCGGGAGAAGGCGGTCAGGTAGGCCTGCTCCAGGTAATGCTCGGTCACATGGGTATCGAAATTGTCAAACCAGCCGCCGCCGTTGTGCCCCGGCCACATGTTTTCCATGTAGGTCATCAGGGAATAGCTCAGGTACCGGGGCAGGTGCTGGTCGGTGGTCACCGGGTCGCGGGTCTCAGTGCCGGTGTAGATCCGGTCGAACATCTCCCGCTGGTCCGCGGGGTTGTAGCCGGTTTCCTGGTAGCTCTCCGCCCAGTTGGGGTATTTGATGGTGATTTTGCACCGCGGGTTGACCGCCTTGGCCGGAGCGATGATGTCCTCCCGGCTGACCTGCTTCATCAGGTCCAGCCGGTAGGCCTGCCAGCTGCCGTCCCGGATGCCGTGGAGGGCGTTGAACGCTTCCCTGCCCCGGACGCAGTCTTCGCACATGCAGTTGGTGAAAAAGAAATCGTCCAGGATGAACTCGTCAAAGTGCCGGGCGGTAAAGGCGCTGACCTCCCGGAGCCTTGCGCGCATCGCGGGGTCGTTGTAGCACAGTGTGTCAAAGAGCCGGGCCTTGAGCTTGGCGCCCTCCGGGGTGCGCATCACGGTGGTGATGCCGCCGGCTGTCCGGATGCCCCGGGCCTCGAAGGCCTGCTTGACCATCTCGACCTGCTCATGGGACGCCTGCACGGCCCGCCAGGGCTCCACGTACACCTTGTCCAGCCGAAGGTGCCGGGTCACAAAATCCAGCTGCTTTTCCAGCTCCTCCTCCGTGATGTTCGCAGTGGCCTGGGCGACGAAATAGGTCGCCAGGGTGAAATTGCGGTAGTTGCCCATACGTTCGTTCCTTCCCTTTCTCTCGTGCTGATCCGGTCTGTCATCCGGTCCGTGTATCTTTTTCTGATCCGCCCGACGCTGCCTGTATAGTATAGGAGGTTTTCCCATCTGTCAAGCCAGGCGCGAAAGAGGATAAAAAATCAGCAGCGCCTCTCCCTCAGGGGGGAAAAAAGGGTTCTTCCCGTTTTTTCCGGAAGGGACGGAACCGGATCCGGGGCCGAAGAGCCTTCGCGGGGCCGGGCCTGCGGTGCCCGGGACCGGAATCAACGCGGATGATACCCACGGGGCGGGCAATCGAAAAGGCCGGAAAGAATGTGAAGACAATCTCATTCCTTCCGGCCTGTTATCACACTGTTTTCCATGGTTCGTCCGATCCGTCGTCTCTCGGGCCGGGATGCGCTATTCCCCCATCCTCTGCTCCCGGAAGCTCCTCTGTTCCGTCCCCGCCGCGCGCCCGGAGGGGCCGCTCCGTCATTCCCGGTTGAGGGACAGCCCCGCCGCCTCAAAGATCATCACCAGCACCGGCACCAGGACCAGCTGCAATATGATGCCCGGGACGGCGCCTGTGAAGGCCCCCGTCAGGAAAGCGGCCATCGTGAAGCCGCCGCCCGACAGGCCGGAAAGCGCCAGCCGGACCAGCCCCCAGACCGCGCGTCCCAAAAGCATCGAGACGATCAGGATCACGTAGATCATCCATATCTTCTTCGGCAGCTTCCCGCGCAGGAATCCGGTCAGCCCGCCGTAGACCGCCAGCTCAAAGGCCATCGCCACGGCCCCGGGGAACATGGCCGGCATCCCGAACAGCACGGACCTGAACAGCGGCGCGACGAAGCCCACCGCCATCCCCCACAGCCCGCCGCAGACAAACCCGCACAAAAGCACCGGCAGGTGCATGGGGGACAGCATCTGCCCGATCTGCGGGATCTGGCCGGTGATGAAGGGCAGTACCATCGCCAGCGCCAGGTACAGCGCCGCGTAGGTCATTTTGAGAACCCTGAGGGCCCGTTTTTTTCCGGTTGCGCTCATGGCTTTATTTCTTCTCCGTCAGCTGCCGGATATGGTCCATGGCGTCCTCCAGGATCGCCGCGGAGCCCCGGACCACCCCCGCCACATAGGTATTGCACAGGTTCATGGGGATCAGCACCCGGTACCCCGTGCTGGACGCCACCGCGTTGGCCATCGCCGGGGTAATCTCCCCCAGCATGGCGTCCGCCGTGGCGATGCCGAAGGGGCCCACGATGATCTGCGCCGTGCGGCAGGCCACGACGACGGCGTTTTCCCCCGTCGCCAGATGGTCCGCGCAGCCGGCGTTCATCATGTTCTCCGTCGCCAGGCTGTTGGTGCCCACCGCCGTGATCTCGGCGTCCGGGCAGGTTTTCCGGATGCTTTCCAGGAGCTTGCGGCCCAGCCGGCCGCCCTGACCGTCGATGACCAGGATATTCATCGGTTTTCCTCCGTCTGTGTGTAATAGTATATGCCCGCGGGCACCGCGCCGGCCGCTTCTTCCATGAGCATCCGGAGCGCCTCCGCCGCATCGATATCCGCGAACTCCGCCGAATACGCGGTCATGGCCAGCAGGAGCGACGCGGCCAGCTGCCCGTAAGGCGTTTCCGTGAGTTCTTTGGACAATAGCAGGACGCGGCGGTTCCGGACCGCGTCGACCGCCGCCCAGCCCGGCCGGGACAAAAGCCCCGCCGTCACCGCCCGGGCCGCCCCGTCCGAAAGCACTTGGCTGCCCAGGATGTTCTGGTCCACCGTCTTGACGATCACCCCCGGGTCCTTCCGGACCACCCAGCCGTCGTCCACCCGCAGGTTTTCGGGCAGGAGCCTGGCGGACACGTCGTAAACGCCCGCGTCCAGGATCAGCCGGTGCTCGGGAGCGGTCTTGTGGACGGTCACGTGATCCTGCTCCGTCTCCCAGTAGGCGTTCAGCCGCTTGCACTCAAAAAGGGCGCCTGTCCGCTCTTTCAGCAGCACGGTAAAATAGGTCGCGGCGGAGTCCGCCGCTTCGGCTTCCCCGCTGACGCCCATCCGCTCCGTCGCTTCGGCGGGGACCATCCTCCGCGCCGGCTGCTCCGCGTCGTCGTCCAGCAGGGACACGGTCTCCCCCGCTTCCCCGTCCGGGCGGGGCTTTCCGTCCCCTTCCCCCGGGCCGTGCACCGCCCGGTCCGTGCCCGGGACAATCTCGGCCGGGGCGTTTTCGTCAAACGTTTTGCGTTCAGCCTCCGGATTTTCCTGAAAGATGCCGCCGGAGGCACCGTCCCCTGCTTCCGCTTCCCGCGCGGGGTCCGCCGGAATCTCCCCGGTCTTCGCGGCGGCGGTCCCGCTGTCCAAAGTATCTCCCCCGTCCCCCTGTCCGGGGATCATCCTCGTCCGGCAGCCGGTCAGCGCCAGCAGGACGCAGAGCAGCAGGCATGGAAGAAGGTGCCGTTTTCCGCTTCTGTTCATATCCAAAGACACTCCCTGTATCTGAGGCGGAACCGCTGCTTCCGGTCTGCCCGGGGCTTCAGCAGATCCTCCGTCCTTTGCAGCAGCGCCAGCGCCTCTTCCCTGGCCTCCTCCGGCAGGATATGGGTGCTGTAGGCGGCTTCCTCAAAGCGGGCGGCGCACCGGCGGAACAGGGCCAGATAATCATCCGGCATCCGGGAAGAAAGGACGTCCGCCCAGTCCCGGAAGGGGATGTTCCCGGCCCCCTCGCCCATGGCCTCCAGCCAGGCGATCACCTGCCGGAAGACGGCCTGGACGGCAGTACTGACATCGCCCGCATCAAACGCCTGCCGTTTTTCCTGCGCCACCTTCCGCCGGGCGTTGACCCACAGGAAGGGCAGGAAGGGCAGGACCAGCGCGGCGGCCGCCAAAAGGAGCAGCATCGCGATCCTCAGCCAGTCCGTCCAGCGCGGCATCGAAATCTGCTTTTCTTCCACCGGCACCAGACGGAAAGCCCTGTCCGGCGCGGCCGCTCCGTCCCCCGTGACCAGGGTCCGGTTATGCACGTGCCGGGCTTCTTCTTCCGCCTGCGGCAGCTCCTGAGAAAAGGCCGCGTCCTGCCGCGCCGCCCGGCTGAGCCAGTCCCGCGCGCGCTCGGAAGCGGCCTCCGTCGCGGGGTCCGCCCCGGGCCACAGCAGGCTCATCCCCAGGAAGACGGTCAGCGAAAGCGCGGTCAGTGAAAGCCCGTCCCTCAGGCGCAGGGGCCGACGCATCATCCAAAGCGCCGTCAGGGCAAAAAGCAGCCCGTTGGCCCAAATGGGCAGGGAGAGGCCGAAATACATCTGTCCCCCCGCGGCGGCCGCGTACAAAAGCAGCCCCAGCCCCCGGCTGCCCAAGACCGCCGTGATCCAGACCAGGGAAAGAAGGATCATCCAAACCAGCGCCGCCGCCGGCCATACGGGCTGACCGTCCGGCACCGGGAACCGTTCGTACACATACGGGTTGACCGCTTCGCTGCGGGCATACAGGCGGTTCAGAAGCGCCCCCAGCCCGTCCCTTGCCGCGGGAATCAGGAACAGCAGCAGCAGGGAAATCACGCCCGCCGCCGCCGGCAGCAAAAGCAGCTTTCTTTTCTGGTCCCGCGGACGGTCCCGCCCCGGCCCGCCGGCTCCGGTGTCCGCGTCCGGCGCCCGCTCTTCCCGGGGCAGTTCCGGGAAGCGGTCCGTCCGGACCAGCGGCTCGTCCCGCTTGGCGGAGAGCTTCCAGTGGATCTTTCGGACAGGGTCCCCCGGGCGGTAAGGGCGCACGTCCCCGTCGTCCTCTTCTTCCCGGACGACGGACGACCGGACGCCCTCCGTCCGGTCCCGCAGCGCCGCCGGCCGGTCGGGCGCGAACAGGAGCCTTCTGAAAAACGGGATCAGGGGCAGCAGCAGCACGCACAAAAGCGCCGCCCGGGTACCGGCATTGTTCTCGAAAAAATACAGGCACCCCGCCGCCGCCAGCCAGCAGAGGTACAGGATGAGCCGGCCTTTTTTCATCGTTTCGTCCCGTTCCCGAACATGTGCCGGTCAGGCGTCTCCACCGTGCGGAGCAGCTCATCCAGCACCCGCGAGGGGGCGGCGCCGGCCCCTTCCCGCACAAGCACCCGGTGGGCACAGACATCATGGAACACGGCCGCCACGTCCGACCCGGTCACGTAGTCCCGCCCGTCCATGTACGCTTTCGCCTTGGCGGCCCGGTCCAGGAACAGCACGCCCCGGGGGCTGATGCCCACGGCCACCGCTTCATGGCGCCGGGAGGCCTCCGCCAGGCGGATGATGTAATCCAGGACGGCGTCCTTCGCGGTGACCGCCTGCGTCTCCCGCTGCATGGCGGTGAGCGCCTCCGCGCTCAGCACGCACCGGACATCGTCCATCGGGTCTTTCCCCTGGCGCTCTTTGAGCATCGTCATCTGCGCCGCGTAATCCGGGTAGCCCAGGGTCAGCCGCATCAGGAACCGGTCCAGCTGGGCGTAGGGCAGTGGCTGGGTACCCGCTGTGCCCACGCTGTTTTCGGTGGCGATCACCAGGAACGGCTTTTCCGTGGGCCGGGTCACGCCGTCCACGGTGACCTGACGCTCCTCCATGGCCTCCAGCAGGGCGGACTGCGTCCGGCTGGAAGCGCGGTTGATCTCGTCCCCCAGCAGCAGATTGGTCCCGCCCAGGACGCCCGGATGGTAGCGCAGCGTCCCGCTTTCCTTTTCGTACACGGAAAAGCCCACGATGTCGGAGGGCAGCACGTCCGGGGTGAACTGGATGCGCCGGTACCGGATGCCCGCGGCCCGCCCAAGACAGACCGCCAGCGTGGTCTTCCCCACGCCCGGCACGTCGTCCAGAAGGATATGGCCGTCCGCGAGCAGCGCCAGCAGGATCTTTTCGATCACGCCGCGCTTCCCCGCGATGACTTTTTCAATTTCCCGGCAAACGTTTTCCAGCTGCGGACGCATACTTTCCTCCGGTGTGATGATGGGTGACGGATGAAGGATCATGGATGATACTGCCGGCTTCCGCTTTGGACGGGCAAAGGAATGAGGGGGCCAACCGGCGGAGTGAGGGACACGGATGAAAGGGACATGGTCTGGGATGCAAATACAATGGGAAGGGCGGCTCCGGGCAGGTATTTCCGGGCACAGGCCGGATGGAACCCGGAAACCGGCGAAAGAAACAGACCGGACATGACCAGGAGATTAGCACAAAAACAGGCCGGAACGATTGCGGTTCCAACCTCATCCGGCCCTCCGGGCCACCGCCGGGGCCTGCCGGCCCGTCCTCGCTGAAAACAGGCCGCCGGCCTGTTTTCCGGACGCCGCGGCCCCCCGGAGGGGAAGGCTTTTGGAAGCCTGCCGGCCTGTTTTCCGGGCGCCGCGCCTCCCACGGGAAGGCTATCATCCGGCCCGCCGTCCGGTGAAAACTGTCCGCCGGACAGTTTTCCGGGCCCTCACAACCCCATAAGAGAAAGGCTTCCCGCCAGTCCCTCTTTGCCGGATACAAGCCAACGGCCTGTTTTCCGGGCATTGCGGACCGCCCAAAGCCTTCCCCCATGGGGAAGGTGTCGCGCCGCAGGCGCGACGGATGAGGTGCGCTGCATTCATTCTTACCGGTCAAGCAGCTTGTCAGACCGCGCCGGGATTCCCCCGCAGGCGCGACGGATGAGGTGCTTTGGACGCATTCCCGCCATTCCATCGGCTGATCATCCTCTGGCCGCATCCAGCGATCATCCTGAAGAAAAGCCTGAACACGCGATCTCTCCGCCCGCCCCGGACCGGCTGCCACCGATCCGGAGGGACAGAACGCGCTTGTCCGGTCCGCACGTCGCGTGCGCGCCCGGACCGCTTCCCCGCTTACAGGACGGTGATCCTGCCCTGGGGGGCGGCGTAGCTTTCGTCGACCATGTGTTCCAGCACCTCGGCGATGTACCGCCAGATCACGTCCCGGACCACGGCGGTGGTGATGGTGCTCTTTTCGTTTTCCTCAGCGGCCGCCTTGAACACGTAGGAAGAATCCATCCCGTTGAAGTTGGCGTTGCTGGTGATGACGGCGTAGAGCGCGTCCGGGTCAAAGGGCTTGCCGTTGACCGATTCGACGGTGACCCGGTTCACGGACGCCGCCCTGAACCACTTGTCCCCGTAGGGTTCCCCGCGGTCATACGTCTTCGACGTATCCACCGTGTACGCAAGGCCGGATACCTGCATGAAGGACGCGCAGACATCAGCCGTCTCTTCCGTGCAGGGCAGCCCCTGGGCCGCCGCCTCCAGCGCTTCCAGCAGCTGCAGGCCGGTCATGTAGACCACCGCCACCTTGTTGGGGTAGGGCAGCACCTGGGCCAGTTCCTCCGCGCCGAAGCGGCCCTGCGGGATATCCGCCCGGAGGTTGCCGCCGTTCCACAGCGCCACCACATGGTCCTCGTCCACGGCGACTTCGGTGTTGCCCGCCGTCACGTCGTCTTCCTCAAAGGCTTCGCTGATCGCGCCGGATACGGCGAACCAGCGCAGCGCGTCCGTCCACAGGTCGCCCAGGTTGGTCTCCCCCGCGCGGGCGGCGTTGTCCGCACCGTACAGCGTCACGGCGGTATAGGCTTCCAGGGTCTCGTCCAGTTCGATCACGTTGCCGTGCGCGTCGGTAAAGGTGCCCGCGGCGGCGCCCGCCGTCAGGCAAAGAGACAGGATCAGCGCCAGCACCAGCGCCGGAATGCTTTGCGTTTTCTTCATCGTAAACCTCCCATGCAGCTTTCGGGCCTGACAGAAAAAAGGTGTCCAAAGCCGCCTTGTGGCAGCCTTCAGGCACCTTATGATACCGGTTGAACAGGCCCCTTGAAACAGGTAAAACAGCTTGCTTGGGCAAGCGCAAAGGTCAGCTTGTGCCGACAGGGAACATCATATCACGCCGGGGTGGGTTTGTCAATTGAATGCCCTTTGTTCACACACGGAAATGCCTGCAGCGCCCGGATCCCGAATCCTCTCAGATGACGCCCGGGGGGCAGCGTTGAACGGAGGGGTGCTGCGGCCTGCCAGGAAACCCAGGGACATCCTGCTCCGGCGAAAGACGGCAAAGACCGGCCGGTCCACCCTCGGTGTCATTCTGAGTGCTGGAGAAGGCCGGCCCCATCAGGCCGGCCTCAGCGCGAAGAATCCGTTCTGCGGCGGGCGCACGGTGCTGGGTAGGAATGACAGTGTTCTTTCGAACAGCAGAACGGATCCTTCACCCCGGCGTTTGCCTTGCGGCGGCAAACGCATTTTCAGGGTCCAGGATGACACCCAGGGGGCGGTGTTGAACGGAGGGGTGCTGCGGCCTGCCAGGAAATCCAAGGACATCCTGCTCCGGCGAAAGACGGCAAGGATCGGCCGGCCCACCCTTGGTGTCATTCTGAGTGCTGGAGAAGGCCGGCCCCATCGGGTCGGCCGCAGCGCGAAGAATCTGTTCTGCGGCGGGCGCACGGTGCCGGGTAGGAATGACAGTGTTCTTTCGAACAGCAGAACGGATCCTTCACCCCGGCGTTTGCCTTGCGGCAACAAACGCTTGTCAGGCTTCAGGATGACACCGGGGGGCGACGTTGAACGGAGGGGTGCTGCGGCCTGCCAGGAAACCCAGGGACATCCTGCTCCG
>CAMJXZ010000061.1 GCA_946409855.1 uncultured Clostridia bacterium
CGCAGTACACCGGACTGTTTTCCGGGTGCCGTGGATCTCCGGCGGGGAGGCCTTTGGGTACATGCGGGTACGCTTTCAGCCGGTTTCCCTGATGAACCGCCAAATCCGCGCACAATCTTATTGCGTTTTTTCTGATCCTGGTATGATTGGATTGGCTCCGGCTTGTTTCCCTGTGATACAGATCCGGATAGTACAGTTCCGGCATTCTCAGGGAAACAGATCCGGCTTTCGATCCCGGTTGTTGCCCGGCCCGCGCGCATCCGCGGGCGTCTTTTCCGGTTTATGTTTCCGGATACCATGGGATCGAATGCGCTTCCGCGAAGGTTCTTCCGTCCCCGTCCGCCGGCGTGCAGATCATGAAACCGCCGCAGCCGTCAAAAGCGGCATCCTGAATCCCGCAATCGGCGGGCAAGCGGATGATCGTCAGCTGCTCACAGTTCCTGAACGCGCCGGCCCCGATCAGGGCACAGCCGTCCGGCACGTACACATAGGCAGCGCCGATCCCGCAAAGGGCATCCTCCTCCAGCGCCGTCAGCGCCGCGGGCAGCGTAAAGGACCAGACGGGCGGTTCGCACACATATTCCGGCCGCGCGGCGATCTGCCCGGACCGGCTTTCGGCAAACCCGGCGGATAGATAGTACCGCTTCCCCGCCGTCATCTGCAGGTACAGGGCGTCCGGGTCCCCCGCTCCGCCGATCAACGCGTCGTTGAGCCCCCGCCAGTCCTCATCGTAGAGGGTGTCTTCCGTTTCAGCCTCCGCGATGACCGAAAAACGGTAGATGCCCGACCGCTCGGGAATAAAGTCAAACAGCGCGCCAAAGCCGGTTTCATCCGCGTATCCCGCCGTCTGCGCGCCCGCGGTCAGCCGCAGGATCTCCGGCTCGGCGGTCCCGTAGGGCCATTTGCTCAGCACCAGCTGCTCCGGCCGGTAGTAGGGCCGCATGTCCTGATCGTATTCGTAGCGAAGGCGGCGGACCGTGTACCCCGTCTGCGCGTTGCCATGGTCAAACTCCGCCAGGAACAGGATATCCAGGTGATTGGAGGCGCCCGCGTCGCAGTTGGTCACGTCCGTCAGATAATTCTTTCCGTCGTCCATCCTCACGACATTCCACATGTGGCGCTCGCCTTCCAGCCAGCCGTGGACAAGGATGGATTCGATATCGCCGGAAAACACGCTCTGGTCGCACAGATACTGGAACGCTTTGGCGTAGCCTTCGCAGACCACCTTGGTGCTTTTGAAGCCGTCAAAAACCCAGATCATCTGCCAGGGGTTGCCGTACGGGACGCCGGCGTTCAGGGCGTTGTAGTTATAATCGGTCAAATTGCAGATCCTGTTTTTGTACGCCCGGAGCTTTTCCAGGTCCCCAAGGCCGGAACAGTCGCTGACGATCTGCTGCGCGTTCCCGGCGGCAGCCAGGGCGCTCTGGCCGAACTGCGTGTCCACCGTATAGACGCCGTCCAGCTGGTACTCGGCGGCGACCGACATGGTGATCGTGAGGGTCCCCGCAAACGTCACGTACTGGTCGTAGCAGATATAGGACGGATAGTAGACCTTGGTCCCCTTGAGCTTATCATACCAGTACATTTCGAACGGATCATCCAGCATCAGCGTCCGCATCACGGCGGTAATGTCGACGCTGATGTATTCCTTGATGGCGTTCCTGGCTTCTTCCGTCGTGACCTTATTCACCCGAAGCTTGTCCAGGCCCAGTTCCTCCGCCGTAACGCTGGTGGTGCCGTAGACCGTTTCCGCGTCGATGATCAGGGTGGCGGACCCCTCTTCCCCGCGGGCGATCGCGTGGACCCGGCTCCGCACCTGATCGTACACGGCTTTTTTCTTGCCGGTCAGCCGGATGCCGGCCTGCTTCGGCACCGTCTGCCGGTCAGGGTGCATGATCTGTTCAAAGAACCCTTCGGCCATGTCCCAGGCATCCATGGAAGTAAAATCACCCTCCGTGACCTCCGGAGGAAGCGCTTCCGAAAGGCCTTCCCCCGCGCAGGCCGCCGGCAGGAAAAGCAGGGCCATGATCAGCACGGCCCGCAGCAGGCCGCGCCGTATATTTCCGGTAAATCCGATTCCGCTGCCTGAACGCATAGCAGCCCTCCGTTTCTGATAGCAAATTGAATGACGCTCAACCGCGCCGGACAGACGCGCAGGCGGCCTCGTCCGGGAAGCGTCAGCGCAGGAACCCCAGATACGCGTCGAACACGTTGAACAGCATATCCCCGGAACAGACGGGCAGCTCCGCGTCCTCCCGGCCGATTCTGACAAAGTCGAAATACTCACGCGCCCGGGTCAGCACCAGGGCGGGGATGATATCGTAACCGGGCCCAAAGACGATTTCCAGATACGGGCTGTATTTGGCGGACTGGCGGATCTCCGCAGGATCCGGTTTGTCCTTCATCTTGAATTCCAGGGAAAAGACCCGGTTCTCCGTGATCACCAGCACATCGGCGTAGATCCGCACATGGCGGGACCTTTTGAGCCGCAGCTCGAAGGCGATCTCCCAGGATAGGCACTGATCCCCCATCATCTCCCGAAGGTCCTGAAACAGGCGGATCATCTGCTCCCTGCAGTCCCGGAAGGAATGGATCAGGCCCCGGGTGTCGGACAACGTCCGGCCGATGTTGGCGCATCCCTCCGTCAGCCTTTCCAGCCACTCTTCTTCGGAAAGGGCGATAAACCCGCTCACCAGGCTGTAATACCCGGCAAACTCCTGCAGCCCGTCGTGCGGGTACGCCTGGCGTACGATCCCGTGCCAGCGGTACTCCCCGTCCTGCCAGCACAGCTCCCGCATCAGCGGCGAGGTGTACAGCACGCGGTTGACGGCCGTGTGATCCACGGAGAGGGCTTTGGCGATCTCCCTGGCTTTGATGCCGCCGCTGCGGCAGATCAGGGCGCAAACAGCCCGGTCCAGATCATCGGCTTTTTTAAGACCTGACGCCATCCCGCTCCATCCTCTATCCTTCCGTCAAAAGTCCCTGGGCACCGCCACCCCCGTCGGGCGGGAATGTGCATGCGCTACAGCGGGCCGCCCCGCCGGCGATCCAAAGGAAAGCCGGATGAAACGCGCGGAACCGACATCACGGGAGGCGCCGCCGCGTAAAACGGCCCTGCCTTCCCCGCTCCGGCGCCGCTCGTTCAGATTATACCAAAATTCCCCCTTTCTTTCAATGGGATCCCGTGTAAAATCGCTCCTTTCGCCGATCCCCTTTCATGTCCGCGTCTGCTGCCGCGGGACGTTCCGCTCCCGAAGGCGGCAGGATGATATGATATATGACAAATATCATGATACATGAAGGAAAATATTTGCCGGCGGCAATTGACGAAAGCGCCCCGATAGAGTATAAATAGAGCAGCGTTATATCGCAGATGGGAAGGTTTGCATCATGAAGTGCATCTGCGGCGCGCCGGGCAGCGGCGCGTAAAGCCTGCCGCCAGACCCGCGGCGGCTGTGTGTCCGCGGCGGAGCCGTAAGCGCAGCGATCCCTGTTCTTAAATCAGGAAACAGCCCTGCCGCAAAGCTGCCCGTCCCCCCCTGAGGGCGGTCTACGCGCGGCTGTGCTTTTTTCGGTCGCCGGGCGCGCCATCGCCGGTTCCGGACAGATCGGCGTCCAACGAACAAACGGATTTCATTCCGGAAGGAGCATACAAAGATGAAAAAAGTCAATTGGGGCGTGATCGGCACGGCGGATATCGCCAGAGGGCAGACGATCCCCGGCATGCGGCAGGCGGAGTCCTGCGCGCTGTACGCCGTCGCCGGAAGAAAGATGGAAAAGGCGCAGCAATACAAGGACATGTTCGGCTTCCAAAAAGCGTACGGAAGCTATGACGCGCTGCTGGCCGACCCGGAAGTGGAAGCCGTGTATATTCCCCTGCCCAACCAGCTGCACTGCGAATGGACCGTCAAAGCCCTGCGGGCCAAAAAGCACGTCCTTTGCGAAAAACCCCTGGCGGTATCCGAAGCGCAGGCCAGGGAGATGTTCGCGGCAGCCGAGGAAAACGGTGTCCTGCTGATGGAAGCCTTTGCCTATCTGCACAGCCCGTTTGTCCGGGCCGTCAAAGCGGAGCTGGACGCAGGCGCCGTCGGCGAAATCCGCTACCTGGAATCCGCTTTCATCACCGGGCGGCAGCCGGACACGGATATCCGCCTGCGGCGGGAAACCTGCGGCGGGGCGCTGTTCGACCTTGGCTGCTACACCGTCAGCATGGCCCTGTGGATGCTGGAGAAGGAGCCGGATGACGTGCAGGCCGCCGCGCAGTTTTCCGACAAGAAGATCGACCTGTTTACTTCAGCCCTTCTCACGTATCAGAACGGGACGGTCGCCAGCCTGAACTGCGGCATGCTGCTGCCCCGGGGCCGGCTGGACCGTTTCCGCCTGTACGGCACGGAAGGCGAAATCGTTTCCCCCGTGGAATTCAACCAGTGCGGGGAGATCC
The DNA here is from genome assembly GCA_946409855.1 of uncultured Clostridia bacterium. Classification (GTDB taxonomy): domain Bacteria; phylum Bacillota; class Clostridia; order Christensenellales; family Aristaeellaceae; genus UBA4246. Next base: position 4,442 of record CAMJXZ010000061.1, read on the forward strand.
CGTATACGGTGATCCGGAACGGCGCGGAAGAGACGAAAACGGTCGTCGTACCCAATAACTACGCGCTGGAAGTCGAGCAGCTGAGCCGCTGCATCCTCTACGGAGAAACCCCGCATGTATCCAGGGATTTTTCCCTGAAGACCGCGCGGGTCACGGACCGGATCCTGCGGGCAATCGGGTACTGATTGAAAAGGAGCGCGGCGGCTCCGGTCCGCGCGGGGGGCGGTCAACTGTTTTCATCGTTTTCCCCGCTGTCTGTGTACCGGAACCGTGGTATAACCGGAACCTTCCCGGAAGGGAAACAGAATCGCTTGGGAGGCTGGATCATGCGGCTGCTGTTTGAAATGGACCTGCGCGATTATGCGGACTGCACGCATTCTTTTGTCCGCCACTCGGCCAGAAGCATTATCATCCGCGGCGGAAGGGCAGCCATGATCCACAGCCTGAAATACGGTTACTACAAGTTCCCGGGCGGCGGCATCGAACAGGGGGAAAAACCTGTGGACGCGATGATCCGGGAGACCCGCGAAGAGGCTGGCCTGATTGTGATCCCGGAAACCGTCCGGGAGTATGGATATGTCCACAGGATCCAGAAGAGCACCGGCGACCCGACGGAAATCTTTGTTCAGGATAATTTTTATTTCCTCTGTGACGCTCAGGATGCCGTCGTCTCTCAGGAGCTGGATGATTATGAGTCCAAAGAAAGCTTTTCGCTGGAGTTCATCGACCCTTACACCGCCATCCGGAAAAACCGGAATCTGTCCGGGTCCCCGTATCATCCGGTGATGATGGAGCGCGAAGCAAAGGTGCTCGAAATGCTGATTGCCGAAAACCGGTTCAGGTGATCATCATCGTTCGTCTTCCCGTCCGTATCCCCGGCGGCCTTCATCGCGGAAGCGCTGCCGGGGGTTTTTCTGCCCCGCTCCCGGATTGTGGCCCGCGGGCCCGGCCCGTCCGTTCCGCCGGCCGCTGTTCTGCGCGGGCTCTTTTTCCGGTTCGCCGCGGACGGCGCAGACGGCATCCGGCAGGACCACGCTGCCCTCAGGGACCGGCTGATCCAGATTCCCCGGCTCCGAAATGCGCTTCGTTTTATTTTTGTTCCGGGTAGAAAACTTCATTTCTCTGTGTTACAATAAGGGCCGATGTGATGAATTCCTCACATGCGGCCCGATTCTTCCCCCGCGTACCGCGTCTGTTCTTCGAAAAAGCATCCGGGCTCTGAAGCATTCGGCCAATATCCGCGCGCGGAGCGGCATACAGCCGGAAAGAGGTTCACCGGCGCCGCCCGCCGTCAAAAGGGGTTTTTTGCTTGTTATTCAGCAGTATAGAGTTTCTCCTTTTTTTCTTTCCGATCGTTTTGAGCGTCTATTTCCTTCTGCCGGCCAAAGCGCGGAATTACTGGCTGCTTCTTTCCAGTCTGTTTTTTTATGCCTGGGGAGAGCCGGTGTTCGTGCTGATCATGATCTTTTCGATCGGCTTTAACTATCTGCTGGCGCTGCGCATCGAAGAACTCAGGGACGCAAGGTACGCCAAAAAGATCGTCCTGATCGCGGACGTCGCGGTCAACCTGGGCATCCTGTTTGTATTCAAATACCTGAATTTCGTGACACGCACCCTGCACGAGCTGATCCCGGCCACGCAGAGCATGTTCCCGCAGACTGAGATCGCGCTGCCCATCGGCATTTCCTTTTTCACATTCCAGGCGCTCAGCTATGTGATCGATGTATACCGCGGCACCCCCGCGCAGAAAAACGTCGGATACATCGGCCTGTACATTTCGCTGTTTCCGCAGCTGATCGCCGGGCCGATCGTGCGCTATACCACCGTCATGCACCAGATCACGGACAGGCGGGTGACGTTTCCGTCGTTTTCCGACGGCCTGATCCGCTTCCTGACCGGCTTCAACAAAAAAGTCCTCCTGGCCAATATGCTGGCCAATGTGGCGGACCTTGCCTTTACCGCCAAGGAAAACAGCGTGCTGATGGCCTGGCTGGGCGGCATCTGCTACGCGCTGCAGCTTTTCTATGATTTCAGCGGGTATTCCGACATGGCCATCGGCCTGGGCAGGATGTTCGGGTTTACGTTCCTGGAAAACTTTGATTACCCTTATATTTCGAAGACCATGACCGAGTTCTGGCGCAGGTGGCATATTTCCCTGGGCAGCTGGTTCCGGGATTACGTGTATTTCCCGCTGGGCGGGTCCCGCGTCAAGCGCAAATCCCGCCTGGTGTTCAATCTCTTTGTCGTCTGGCTGCTGACCGGCATCTGGCACGGCGCGAACTGGACTTTTATTCTCTGGGGGCTCCTGCACGGGCTGGCCGTCACGGTGGAAAAGCTGACGGGCATTCCGCAGAAAATGGAAAAGTGGCACCCCGCTTTGAGGATCTGCTACCGCGTGTGGATCCTGTTGCTGGTGCTGATCGCCTGGGTGCTGTTCCGGGCGGATACGGTGGCAAACGCCTTTATGTACCTGAAAACCATGTTCGGCCTGTCCGGAAGCCCGCTGATCGACGACGCTTTCCGGTTCAACTTCAGGGAGTATATCGTATATCTCATCTTTGCCGTTCTGTGCGCCATGCCCGTTTTTAAAAAGATCCTGAACAGGATCAGCCGCGTGAACGCCCGCCTGGGAGAAGCCGCCCTGAGCGCCGGCGACCTGATCCAGCTGGTATTGTTTGTCTTCAGCTTTTCTTTCCTGGTGATGAACGCGCACAATCCCTTCATCTATTTCAACTTTTAAGGGGAGGCGGCTATGGAAAAGATGTCTTTTCATCAGAAATTCAGAATGGCAGCGGCAGCCCTCCTGATCATCCTGATGATCGTGATGACCCTCACGAACGCGTCCCTATTCATAGAGCCGCTGGACCGGCTTTTTCAGGGAAAAGCCTCGTTTCCCGATACGACCAAAGCCATCGCTTCCGGCTATATCTCCAATAAACTCTGGGAGAAGAACACGTTTATCGATCTGAACGGTTTGTTCGCGGGAATGACCGGGAAAAGGATGCATAACAATATCCTGCGGCTGAACAACGGGATGCTGACCTTCAACGAGTACAGAGAACAATACGAGGTGGACGGCCTGACCGATCGCCTGGCGGCTTTTTCCGGGTGTCTCAAGACGCTTGGCATCCCGTTTCTTTATGCGCTTCCAGCGGTGAAGCATGATAACGCGCTGAACCAGCTCCCGGACGGGATTGTCAGCTTCGGAAACGAAAACATCACGAACCTGGTCAGCCAGCTGGAGCAGAAGGACGTGTCCGTCCTGGATCTCCGGCCGGTCCTGGCGCCGGACCTTGAACACATTGAAGCATACTACTACCGCACGGACCATCACTGGAACACGCACGGCGCGTTTGCGGCTTTCCGGGCGATCATGGAAAAGCTGCGCGAACTGGACCCCTCCATCGACATGACCTATACCGACAGCAGCCTCTGGGAAACGCACCGGCTGGACAACTGGTTCCTGGGTTCGCACGGGAAACGGGTCGGCACGCTGTACGCGGGCACCGACCCGCTGATCTGGTATACGCCGCGCTTTGATACGGAAATGTCCTGCTTTGTTGAAAACCACCATTCGTTTTATCAGGGCACCTTTGAAGATGCGAACATCCGGCAGGAGTTTATCAAGAACCGCAGCTTTTACGGCAGCAATCCGTACTGCGCCTATATCGGCGGGGATTATCCCTTGGTGCAGCACAGAAACGCGCAGGCGCCCAACCGACTGAAAATACTGCTGCTCAAGGACAGCTACACCCTCCCGCTTCAGGCTTTTCTTTCGACTGAGTTTACGGAAGTGGACGTGATCGATCCGAGGTATTATACCGACTCGTCCATCATCGAGTACTGCCGGTGGAACAAGCCGGACATCGTGATGATGACCGAGCTGTACACAACGTCCCGCACCATCAAGGCGTCGGTCCTGGGCCATGAGGCGGCGCAGAAGAAGCAGACGGAAGATCATTGGTCCATTGTCCTGGACGCCATGGATGTGCATCGCCCAGCGCTAAACAGAGGGTATAACTATGAAAAAATCATACCCCTGGAAGCCGGAAAAACATACCGTTTTACCTGCGAAGCGATCACGCTGCAGGAAGGCACCGCGGCGGGGGCCAGTGTGGTCCTCTATAATCACACAGAAAATAAAATCGAAAAAAACATGATTTACAATATCGGTTTCTGCGGCCGGTACGGCTGTGAACCCTGGACCTTCCGGGTGCCTGACCAGGAAGCGGAATACTCCCTGCTGGTGTACGCCGGTCTCCCCGGAAAGACGAGCATGAACGCCGTTGATTATACCGGCATCAAGGTATACAGGATGGATTGAGAAAAGGGAATTCCCGACCCGTGAAACCACGCTGTTTCCGGCCTTTTTGCCAAAGATCCGCAAATCGGCCTTTGCGCTTCACAAAGGCCGGTGAGATTCGGGCAAAGGATTTCAAAACTGCTCATTCCGCCGTATAATGGACACCAGTAATCTTATATTATGCGGATGGAAGCCTGATCAGAGGAACCGGGCGCGGCCGGCATCGGGACACAGGCGGAAGCCGGCATCGGCTCCCGCCGCGGAACAGACTGCCGGAGCTCCCCCGCGCCTGTGCCTGATCAGCGCGGCCGCGGCCGTTATGTTTCCCGGCGCTGAACGGGGGCCCGTTCCGGACCGGTTATCATTTGTCTGACATGATGTTCTCTCCAGTGAAGGAGGGTAACCATGAAAAATCATCCATACGGATTTCTGACCATGGAAAAGGTTTACCGTTTTGCAGAACAGAATATCGGGATTTGCTCTGTCAGCGATGAGATTCACCGCCTGTGTCAATCCTATTTAACGGATTCATCCGCGCAGTTTACCGTTCAGGTCAGCCGGCGTGATATTGATCTTGAACGCGCGAACGCCGATCGCCCCGGCTATTCGGACGCCTATCTGGAAACCCTGGCCGTCTATCGAAAAATCGCGGAAAAGATGCCGGATTACGATACCTTCTTATTCCACGGTTCGGCCGTCGCCGCAGACGCGCAGGCTTACATTTTCACGGCAAAAAGCGGCACGGGCAAAAGCACCCACGCCCGCCTGTGGCGGGATCTGCTGGGCGGCCGGGCTGTGATGGTCAACGACGACAAGCCGCTGATCAGGGTGCATGCTGATGGGTCGGCAACAGTTTACGGCACTCCCTGGGACGGGAAACACCGCCTGAGCAGCAACATCGCCGTCCCCGTGCGGGCGGTCTGCATTCTGGAAAGGTCGCCGGAAAACCATATCCGGGAAATCACCAAAGCGGAGGCGCTGCCCATGCTGATTCAGCAGACCTACCGCCCCGCCGACCCCGCGGCGCTGGCCAAGACGCTGACGCTGCTGGACCGGCTGAACGTGAAACTGTACCGCCTGGGCTGCAATATGGACATCAGCGCGGCGGAGCTGTCCTATCACACGATGAAGGAAGAATGCATATGAAGCTGAAAAAGGAATTCATTACCCACGATACCGGCACGGAATCCCTGCTCGTCCCCACGGGCGGCGCCGGATGGTCCGGCCTGGTGAAGGGCAATAAAACGCTGGGGGCCATCCTGAGCCTGCTGAAAGAGGATACGACGGAAGACGCAGTCATCGCAGCCATGAAGGAACGGTTTGATGCGCCGGCGGAAGTTATCGCCCGGGATGTAAAGAAAGCGCTTTCGGAACTGCGCAGAATCGGAGCGCTGGATGAATAAGCTGTTTCATCGTGCACACAGGAGAATCAGCGGCATCGTCCTGCGCGCGGCGGATGGGGCGAATGACAGGCGCATCTGCGGACAAAGCCTGGTGAAGTATGTCCAAAGCGTCTACCGGGATGACGCCAACGGCGTGGGGATGACAGGTTCCCAGTCTACCCACTATATCATCCTGGACCGGATCTTTTCTCACGTCGCCCTGACCGAACAGGACACCTTCCTGGACGTCGGCTGCGGCAAAGGCCGCGTGCTTGCATTTCTGCTGAAAAAGCACGCGCCCTGCAAACTGTATGGGGTTGAGATCAACGAAGCTTCCGGAAAGGTCGCCCTGGAATGGACAAAGCAGTACGATCAGGTCAGCGTGACGCTCGGCGACGCTTTTCAGCTGGATTACAACCCCTACACCATCCTGTTTTTAGGGCGGCCTTTCCTGCCCAAAACGTTCCTGCAGTTCATTGAGCGGCTTGAATCCGGATTAACCCACCCCGTCACGCTCATCTACTGGGTCGACCAGCAGAGCGGTCAATTGCTGAAGGATCGGCCCGGCTGGGACATGCGGTTCAGGGAAAAACTGGCCTCCATTCATGGATTGAAAATCGCCAAAACACCGCAATGCTATTCGATCTGGACATATGACCCGGCCGGGCGGGCGGAAACCCCCAGCTCAAACGCCTGAGCCAAATGTCCGGGATGTCCCTGCCCGGGACGGAACGCCGGCCTGCGCCGGTCTTGGCGTGAGCAGGCCGCCCGCCGCGCCGGGCAAGCCATTGATTCACCATGCGCGTATAAGCCCCGAACACCGCAAATAAGGCGGCGCGGCGCTGTTCATCGGTGACCGGGGGCGATACTTTACTTATGGAAAGCGGGGTGACGGAAACATGACACAGGAAGAATACCGCTCCGCCATGGGCGATGTCATTTACCTCGTCTCCTGTGGGGTGAACGACCAAATACCCGATGCGGAAAAGACCGGCGCAATGAACCTTTCCCATGTTTATACCGCCGCCCAGCGCCATTTGCTGATCGCGGCGGCTGGGATGGCGCTGCAAAGCGCGGGCGTCCGGGACGCGCAGATCATGCAGGCCATGGCCAAAGCGCAGCGGAAAAACGCCCTGCTGGATGCGGACAGGGCTGCCCTGTTTGCCCGTCTGGAGCAGGAAAATATCTGGTACATGCCGCTGAAGGGCTCCGTCCTGAAAGATTTGTATCCCCAATACGGGATGCGGCAGATGGCGGACAATGATATCCTGATCGACCCCGGCCGGGCCGGGGACGTGAAAGCCATCATGGAAAGCCTGGGCTTTACCACCGAACACTTCGGTACAAGCAACCATGATGTGTATCACAAACCGCCGGTCAGCAATTTTGAAATCCACACCGCCTTGTTTGCCCCGTCTTATGATGAAACAATCTGTCAGTACTATCAGGATGTGAAACGCAGGCTGTTGAAGGACGAAGACAACCGCTGCGGCTGGCACTTTTCCCCGGAGGACTTTTATATCTACATAACCGCCCATGAGTACAAGCATTTCTCCCGCAGCGGAACGGGGCTGAGATCTTTCCTGGACGTATATGTGTTCTGGCAGAAATACGGCGAGCAATTGAACCTGCCGTACATAGAAGCCGAAACGGAAAAGCTGGGCATCGCCGTTTTTGAAAAGCAGAGCAGGAGCCTTGCGATGCATTTGTTTGCAGGCGAGGCTTTGACGGAGGCAGATCAAAAGACGCTTGAATATGTGTTTTCTTCCGGGACATACGGCACGATCACGCATCGGGTGGAAAACAAAGTAAAGAAACTGGGCGGCGGAACCAGAGGAAAAATCAGATATTTTTTCAGACGTGTGATACTGCCCATGGACAGCGTCAAAGCATCCTATCCCTTTGTATATCAGCATAAGATCCTGCTCCCGGCATTCTGCCTCTACCGGTTGGTGAAAGCCCTGTTTTTCCGATTGCCGAAAGTAAAGGCAGAGATGAAAGCGCTGAAACATAAGCAGGAATAAGTTTATACACTACAAGGCCGATGCGGTTGAACAAACATCCGCATTGCCCCCTCATGACAACCTTCCCCCCCCTTCCCCCATGGCGGCGGTCAAGGGAGGGAAGGTCTTTCTTTGTGTCAGTTCAGCGATGCTGAAATTCCGAAGAACATTGCAAACGCTGCGCTCAGACCGGCGGGTGTTTGTCTTATCCGTTCACCTCCCGCTGACCGGTTTCCCGTTCCGGTTCCGTCATGATAACGATCTCCGTGATGCAGCCTCAGGAGCATGCAGCACAATGAACGGCTACATCAGAACAGACAAAACGCGGCATGCAGAAAGTCTCCGAGTTCAACAAAAAGCTCGTACAGCAGTCGGATGCCAAATATCCAAAAATTTCATCGAAAACGCCTGTATGATCAGA
>CAMJXZ010000062.1 GCA_946409855.1 uncultured Clostridia bacterium
TTCGATGATCGCCGCGGGGTTTTTGGCGGTTTCCCGCAGGCACAGGCCGATGACCGCATCCAGCCGCGTCGTGTGGCCTGCGTCGCAGACAAAGTGCCCGCGGACGCAGCGGGTTTTGCTGTTTTCTTTCCGGCCGCAGACGGCGCAGGTCATTTCTTCCCCTGTTTCCAGGTACGCAAGCGGGGCTTTGCAGATCAGGCATTCATCGTGCGGTGTCATGGATATATCAGAATCCTTTCGTTCTCTGCGCTGAAGTCATTCGTCCGCGTGTGATCCGGCTCCCGGTCAGGCTGTCTGTTTTCCCTTCAGCAGGACGATCCCCGTCCCGGCGGCGCCGCAGAGGACCGCGGCGGTCAGCATGCCCGGGACGCCCAGGGTGTCGATCATCCAGCCGCCGGTCAGGGAACCGATGATGGTGGCGGCGGTCAGGGTCATGGTCATGTAGGCCTGCCCTTTGATCCGGTCCCGGTCCTGCATGATCCCGTTGACATAATAGACCGAAGCGACGGTGAGCACCCCCCAGCCCAGGGGCTGCAGCAGCTGTACCAGGTACAGCGCCTCCATGGACGGGGCAAGCAGCGTGCCCAGCGCCTTGAGGGTAAAGAACACGCCGGACAGCCGGAACCAGAAGCCGCTGTCCTTTTGTTTGAGCATCCGGGGAAAGATCAGCATCGGGATCACTTCCAGCAGGCCGGCCAGCGCCATGGCGACGCCCATGTGCCCGCTGTTCCCGCCCTTGGCGACCGCGATCTGGTAGGCGAAATTGTTGATCAGCACGTGGCTCACATAAATCAGCACGCACCCGGCCAGGGCGGTACAGAACGCCGGGTAGCGGCGGACAAAGGCGGAAAATGATCCCTGGCCCCGGCGGGGTTCGCCCGCGTCCTTCCCGCGCTTTTCAAAGGGAAAGAAAAGAAGGGCCAGCAGCAGGCAGACGGAAAAGCACGCCATCGCCGCCGGATGGACTTTCGCGCCCTGCAGCGCGATCAGCCATCCCATGAAGACGGACATGGCGGCGTACCCGACGGAGCCAAAGCCGCGGGCGATGCCGAAGTTCAGCGGGTGCCCCGCGTTCATGGTTTCCGTGGCCAGGGCGTTCACCAGCGGCAGGCTCAGCTGGAGCATCAGGATGACGGCGCCCAGCAGGATCCCGCTGACCGCGCCGCTTCTTTCCGCGGAAAAAACCATTGGAACGGTCAGGCCCAGCATGCCGCCCAGCAGGATGAACAGGATCGTTTTTAGGGAGGGGCTGTCCGCCCGGTCCGCGTAGGCGGCCAGGGCCGGCTGGATCAGCACGGACAGGGCGCAGGCCGCGGCGTTGATCAGCCCGATGAACGTATTGGACAGGCCGCAGGCCAGCAGATAGGGACTGGCGTACGCCAGCGCGGTGCCGTAGGCGATCCAGAAAAAGAACTGCACCGCTGCGTAGGAAACGGTCCGCTTCCATGAGTCTTTTTTCATGTTCTGATGTGTACGCTCCGGCAGTTTCATAGGGGCAGCCTCTTTTTTCGGGGATATCCGCGGGCGCCGTGATCCCCGGGAGCGGCGGCAGCCGCCCGGCGCGGGGAGGGGAAAGGTCAAAGCTTCTGCGGGTTCAGGAGATGATGATACACCGAACGGACGGCAAAGTCAATGTACACGGAGGACGCGGCGCGCGGCGCGGCCGCCGGTCCGCACGCGGCTCCGTCAGGCATTATAAGCGGCGGAAAAGCGCCGGTTCAGGTTATAAATGAAATTGATAGCTGCATACAAATAATAACAATTGGACAAGCCATGCCGCCGGCGTTATGATTTCCTTGCCGGCAGCGGACCGGACACTGGCAAGCGGGAGGAGCGCATGATGCGGTACCGTCAGATCATGGAACTGAAGATGTGTATGATGATGATGCGGGAAGGCATGTGCTTCCGCGTAGGTCCTCTGCGTGGCTGAAGCCGGTTTTGCAGGAAACTGTAAGGATCGGAGCGGCGCGCGCCGCTCTGTTTTTTTCTGCGGTTTCGGCGGAAAGGAAGTCTTGAAATGAGCGGCGGGATCATACTGGATCATATCGTGAAGACTTTCCCGGACAGGGATTCCCCGGTGCACGCGGTGCAGGACGTATCCCTCCGGATCGGCGAGGGGGAAATATACGGCATCGTCGGGTTCTCCGGCGCGGGAAAGTCCACCCTGGTACGCTGCATCAATCTGCTGGAAAGGCCGACGTCCGGGCGCGTGCTGATCGACAAAGTGGAACTGACCGCCTTGCGCCCGCAGGCGCTGAAGGCGGAGCGGCGGAAAATCGGCATGATCTTCCAGCAGTTCAATCTCTTCGCGACGCGGACCGTATTTGAAAACGTCGCCTTTCCGCTGAAGCACACGGGCCTTTCCAAAGCGCAGATCGCTCAGAAGGTCACCTCGCTGCTTAAGTACGTGGAGCTGGAAAACAAGGCGTCCGCGTATCCCTCCCAGCTGTCCGGCGGACAGAAGCAGCGCGTCGCCATCGCCAGGGCGCTGGCGACGGATCCCAAGATCCTGCTGTGCGACGAGGCGACCTCCGCCCTGGACCCCATCACCACCTCCTCGATCCTGAAGCTGCTGAAAAAGCTGAATCAGGAGACCGGGATCACGATCGTGGTCATCACCCACCAGATGCAGGTGGTGAAAGAGCTCTGCCATAAGGTGGCCGTGATGGAGCACGGGAAGGTCGTGGAGGAAGGGGACGTGTTTGACATCTTCGCCTGGCCGAAGCACCCGGTGACACGGAACTTTGTCGCCTCCGCCGGAAACGTGGAGGAGGAAGCGGCGGCGGCGCCGGCGGACCTCAACGACCGGTATCTGCGGCTCAAGTATATCGGGGACAGCGCCAATGACGCCGTCATCAGCCAGATATCCCGCCGGTTCGACGCGGATATCAGCATCCTCTCGGGCAGCATCGAAACCATCGACGGAAAGTCCCTGGGGCAGCTCAATGTCCGGGTCAACGCGGACGCGGGAAGGCTTACGGCCATTCTCGACTATCTTAAGGATCTCAGGATCGAAGCGGAGGTGATCGGCGGTGCAGGATCTGCTGACTGAGTGGTTCCCGTACGTGATGAAAAAACCGGAGCAGTTTCTGCAGAGCATCGGGGAAACCCTGACCATGACGCTGTGGGCCGGTTCGCTGATGTTTGTCCTCGGCCTGATCCTGGGGATCATCCTCACGATGACGCGGGAGCAGGGGATCCTGGCCAACAAGGCGGTTTATCAGGTGCTGGACAAAGTGATCAACCTGTTCCGCTCCATCCCGTTCGTGATCCTCATCGCGGTGCTGATGAACCTGACCAAGTTCATCATGGGGACCAGGATCGGCGTCAAAGGCGTGATCGTCCCGCTGGTAGTCGGTTCCGCCCCGTTTTTTGCCCGGCAGGTGGAGGCGGCCCTGTGCGGCGTGGACGCCGGGCTGGTCGAGGCCGCCAAAGCCATGGGAGTCGGGCATCTGGGCATTATCATCCGGGTCTACCTGCGGGAAGGCACCGCGGCCCTGGCCCGGGGCACGACGATCACCATCATCAACCTGATCGGCCTGACGGCCATGGCCGGGTACGTCGGCGCGGGCGGCCTGGGCGATTACGCGATCACCTCCGGCTACAACTATAACCGGATGGACATCGTCTGGGCTTCCGTGATCGCCATCGTGGCGATCGTGACCACCGTCCAGGCCATCGGCGCCCTGATCGCCAAAAAGAGCACCCATTGACCCTGTATGAAATCTCCGGCGCTCCATAAGCCGGATGTTTCAGATAAACGCGGAACAATCGATATTTTTGAAGGAGGATACTGTGATGAAAAAGGTTCTGTCTCTGCTGACCGCCCTGATCGTGCTGGCGCTCCCTGCCCTTTCCCTGGCTGATACGGATGTGACGCTGGGCGTGACCGGCGGCTTTTACGAGGACCTGTGGCAGCCCACCATCGACCTGCTGAAGGGAGAGGGCATCAACATCACCCTGCAGCAGTTCAGCGATTTCTCGATCCCGAACAACGCGCTGAACGACGGGGAGATCCAGATCAACGCCTTCCAGCACCACGCCTATTTCAACAACGATACTTCCATCAACGGGTATGACCTGACGGCGATCGCCGATACCTTCGTCATCACCATGAACCTGTTCTCCAACAAGTACGGCAGCCTGGAAGCCCTGATCGCCGATATCGACGCGGGGAAGAAGCTGAAGGCGGTGGTGCCCAACGACGCGACGAACTACGGCCGTTCCCTGATCCTGCTCCGGGACGCCGGGCTGATCGAGCTGAGCGAGTATGAAGGCACCCCCAATGTGGAAAACATCGTTTCCCAGAAGCTGGAGCTGGTCCAGGTCAACGCGTCCATGACGTACCAGTATCTGGACGACGCCGACGTCTGCGCCATCAATGGCAACTATGCCGCCAGCTACGGCGTGGACCCCGCCTCCGCCATCTACACGGAAAACGTGGACCTGTCCAACGAGTCCTTCATCTGCCTGATCGCCGTGCGTACCGCGGACAAGGATAACCCGGTGTATCAGCGCATCGCCGAGGTGTTCTGCTCCGACGTGACCGGCAAGGTGGTCCATGAACAGTTTGAAGGCTTCTTCTACCTGATGTGGGAACAGGCTGAATAAGCCGTTGTCCGGAGCCGGGAGGAGGACGCTCCCGGCTCCTTCGCCGCATTTCATGAAGGACCGGATCCGGCCGCGGCCGTCCGGTCTGTATTTTGGGGAAGGAATGGAAGATCGATGGACAGGATCTGTGAGGATCTGCTGAAGCTGATCGGGGAAAAGGAACGGGTGGTCCCCGGGGACCGGATCGAAGAAAAATACCTGAGCGACACGCTGGGGCGGCTCAAGGGGAAGGCCCAGGCGCTGGTGTTCGCCGAAAGCGCGGAAGAGGTTTCCCGGGTGATGAAGTACGCTTACGAAAACGGAATCGCCGTCACGCCCAGGGGTGCGGGGACCAATCTGGTGGGCAGCACGGTCCCGCAGAAGGGCGGCGTCATTCTGGATGTCAGCCGGATGAACCGCATCCTGGAGATCGACGAGGAAACCTTCACCGCCACCGTGGAGCCCGGCATCGTGCTGCAGGATTTTCAGCAGTACGTGGAAAGCATCGGCCTGTTCTATCCGCCGGACCCGGGGGAGAAGACGGCGACCATCGGCGGCAATATCGCCACCAACGCCGGCGGCATGCGGGCGGTCAAGTACGGGGTGACGCGGGACTACGTGCGCGGGCTGGAGGTCGTGCTCCCGGACGGGGAGATTACCTGGGTCGGCAGCAAGAACGTAAAGGACGCCAGCGGCCTGCAGCTGAAACAATTGTTCATCGGCTCGGAGGGCACCCTGTGCGTGATCACCAAATGCATCCTCAGGCTGATCCCCAAGCCCGACGCGTCGCTGTCCGTCCTGGTGCCGTATGAGGACCTGAACAGCGCCATCCGCGGGGTGCACGCCATCATCAAGGCCAACGCCAACCCCACGGCCATCGAGTTTGTGGAGCGCAGCGTGGTGGAGCTGGGCGAAAAGTACACCGGCCTCAGCTTCCCCTGCCCGGAGGCGAAGGCGTATATCCTTTTGACCTTCGACGGCCTTCAGCAGCAGGTGGAACAGAACGCCGGGCGCGTTCAGAAAGTGGCGCAGACGACCGGCGCGCTTTCCTTTATCCCCCTTACGGACCCGGCGGCCGCCGCCGACGTCTGGAAGGTGCGCGGCTGCCTGGTCAAGGCGGTGGAGGCGGTCAGCGAACAGGAGCCGGTCGACCTGGTGGTGCCCATCAGCAAATCGGCGGAGTTCGTGGCGTTCGTCCATCAGGTGGAAGCGGAGACGGGCATGCAGATGGTCGCCTTCGGCCATGCCGGGGACGGGAACGTGCATCTGTGCATCGTCCGGGGGGACCGCGACGACGAAACCTGGAACCGGGAACTGGCCTGCGTCATGCGCACGGTCTACGGCAAGGCGTATGAACTGGGCGGTCTGACCTCCGGCGAGCACGGCATCGGGATCGCCAAGCGGCCGTATTTCCTGGAAAACACGCCGGCGGTGAACCTGGCGCTGATGCGGGCGGTCAAGGACGCCATCGACCCCAAGCATATCCTGAACGACCATATCTCCTATCTGAAGTGAGGACATGCCCGATGAGAAAGCTTTCGGCCCGTACCGCCGCGTTTACGGATTCCGTGATCCGCCGCATGACCCGGATCTCCATGAAATACAACGCCGTGAATCTGTCCCAGGGGTTTCCGGATTTTGACCCGCCCAGGCAGCTGACGGACCGGCTCCGGGAGGTGGCCCAGGAAGGGCCGCACCAGTACGCCGTGACCTGGGGCGCGCAGAACTTCCGGGAGGCACTGGCCGCAAAGCAGCGGCGCTTTATGGGCATGGACATCGACCCGGACACGGAAATCGTGGTGACCTGCGGCTCCACCGAGGCCATGATGGCGGCCATGATGACCGTCACCGACCCAGGGGACAAGGTGATCGTTTTTTCGCCTTTCTATGAGAACTATGGGGCGGACACCATCCTCTGCGGGGCGGAGCCGGTCTACGTGCCGCTGGTCCCGCCGGCGTTCGATTTTGACCCGGAGGTGCTGGAGGACGCTTTCCGGCAGGGCGCGACGGCGCTGGTGCTGTGCAACCCCTCGAACCCGTGCGGGAAGGTATTTACGAGGGAGGAACTGCTGGTCATCGCCGGGCTGGCTCAAAAATACGACGCGTGGGTCATCACCGACGAGGTGTATGAGCACATCGTCTACGCGCCGAACACGCATGTGTACTGCGCCTCGCTGCCCGGCATGCGCGAGCGGACCATCAGCTGCTCGAGCCTTTCCAAGACGTACTCCATCACCGGGTGGCGGCTCGGGTATATCATTGCGGCGCCGGACGTCATCGACCGGGCCCGCAAGGTGCACGATTTCCTGACGGTGGGCGCCGCCGCGCCGCTGATGGAGGCGGCGGTGACGGGCCTGACCATGGGGGACGATTACTACGCCGCTCTGCAGGAAAGCTACACGAAAAAGCGCGATCTGTTCCTGAAAGGGCTGGACAGTCTCGGGATCGCGCACACGGTCCCGCAGGGCGCCTATTATATCCTGCTGGATATCAGCGAATACGGCTATGAGGACGATCTGCTGTTCTGCGAGCAGCTGGCGCGGAAGGTCGGGGTAGGCGCGGTGCCGGGGTCCAGCTTCTTCCGCGAACCGGTGAACCACCTGATCCGCCTGCATTTCGCCAAGCGGGAAGCGACCCTGAACGAGGCGCTGAACCGTCTTTCGGATATGAAGGTGAAAATGAGCCGGTGAGCTTTGGGGAAAGGTGTGCGGGCATATTTCTGTTATATAAGGGCTGCTGCAAAATAAAAATTGCAGCAGCCCATATTTATCTCTGATAAACAGATGAATCCTGCACGCGTTTTTGATGCTTCTTCGGATTCTTTCCGGGGACTGACGGCTGATAATGTCCCGGGGCATTACAGGCCCCGGGGGTGCACCTCATCCGGCCCGCTGCGCGGTCCACCGCCGGGGCCTGCCGGCCCGTCCTCGCTGAAAACTGTCCACCGGACAATTTTCCGGGCGCTGCGGACCCCCATAGGGGAAGGCTTTTGGATTTCGGCCCGTCTTCGCTGAAAACTACCTGGCCTGTTCGTCGGTAAAAACTGTCCACAGGACAGTTTTCCGAGGCCTCACAACCCCCATGAGGGGAAGGCTTTTGAGGCCTGCAGCCAGATGGATGTTTTCGCATCTGAGGGGTTGCCCGCAGGGATAGCGCCGGGTTCCGTCTTTTCGGACGGCCCTTTACTTGCAGGCAATGTAAACGTCCATGCTTTCCCCGTCCGTTTCAAAGCAGGGGATCACCCCTTCTTCCGCATGGGCCAGGCCGTTGGTTCTCATGTAGTCCCCCAGGGTATGATAGGCCCCCGGGATGGTGGAAAAGGGGTTGTCATAGGGCCGTTCGATGTGGATCGCCGCGTATCTGTGAGCGGCCTGGCTCTTCACCTCCAGGCCTTCCGGGTTCACGCCTTCCGGCAGGATCCACGCGGCCGTGTAGCCGTGCATCCGGAACACGTTGATCTGCTCAAGGGACAGTCTGGGAAAATCCCACCCGATCACTTTCGGGGTCTGATCCCCGTGCTCTTTGGCGTATTTGTGTACCCTGTCTATCGCGTCGCTCTCCGGCTCGGTGCTGATGACGGTATACGGCACATACCGGAACCCGGGGACCTCTTCGACCCGGAGGTTCGTGTACGCGCTGCCGCGCCGGTCCATCTCATCCCGGAAAAGATTGTCCAGGGTGCAGTTGAACACCCTGCAGAGTTCAAGCGCCTTCTCCATCTCGGGATTCGCCGCGTCCATCTCCCATTTGGAGATGGTCTGGCGGCTGACGTTCAGCCTTTCCGCAAGCGTTTCCTGCGTCATGCCTGCGCTGAGCTGGCGAAGATACTGCAGGTTTTTTCCAAAGCTCATAGCGTTTCTCCTTTATGTCTTTTTTATAAGGTCTTCTGCTCCGCGGCGCATGGACAGAATAGCAGAAATTCCTTTGCATTTCCACCGATTTTGGGTTGCGTTTTATCAGAACCGCGCAACCCGCGGTTGCGCGGGAACGGCCGGGAATCATTCCGCCGCCGTTCCCGGGTTCGTTCAGGAGCCTGAAAGGGGAAAAGGCGCGTCCGCTTGGGGCATGAACCCATACCGGCGGTATTGGAAATAACCCGTAAAACAATAACAATATTGTCTTGCCCGTCCCTTCCGTCTGTTATATAATGGTTTTATCAACCGGAAGGAAGCGGACGGCATGGAGACGAGCATTGCGGAGAACATCCGGGCGTACCGGAAACAGCGCGGGCTGACCCAGGAGCAGCTGGCGGAGGTGCTGGGGGTATCCGTCGGGGCGGTGTACAAATGGGAATCCGGATCCTCCCTGCCCGAACTGCGGCTCATCATGGAGATGGCGGATTTCTTCGAGGTTTCCGTGGACGCGCTGCTGGGATACCGGATGAAGGACAACCGGCTGGACGCCGCGGTGGAGCGCCTGTGGAAGGCCGCCGGAAGCCGGGATTACGGCGCACTTTCAGAGGCGGAAAAGGTGATCCGGAAATACCCCCATTCCTTCGACGCGGTGTATGCCGCAGCGAACCTGTATTATACCTTCGGCGCGGGGACAAGAAAGGAGCCCTGGCTCCGGCGGGCCATTGAGCTGCTGGACAGCGCGCGCCTGCTGGTGTCCCAGTGCGCGGATTCCCGGGTGAGCGAATCCTGGATTTGCGGTATGATCGCGGAGATGCACGAGATGCTGGGTGAAACGGACAAGGCACTGGAACTGCTGAAAGCGCACAACGCCGGCGCGATCTTCAATGACAGGATCGGGATCATGCTGCTTAACCACGGCGGGGATCCGGAGGAAGCGAATGATTTTCTGGAGGACGGGCTTCTGCGGACAGTCAGCCGGCTCATGCAGACTGTGATCGGCTACGCGATGCTGTTTGATGTGAAGGGAGACAACGCGTCCGGCATGGAGATGATGCGCTGGATCATTCCCGCGCTGGAAGGGCTGAAAAAGACAGATGAACCGGACTTTATCGTGAAAATGATCGTGGTGTTCGATGTCTTCCTGGCAGTCTTTCAGTACAAGTCCGGCGACCGGAAAGGCGCGGAAGAGTCGCTCGGAAAAGCGAAGATCCTGGCCGCCGCCTTTGACGATAGGCCGAATTACGCGGCGAATCAGGTAAAATACGTGCGGGAATCGGAGACGACCAACGCCCATGATCTGCTCGGGGAAACCGCCATGGACGCGGTAAAGGTTGTCCTGCGTGACAAAGACCCGGAACTGAGGAAGATCTGGGAAGAGGCGCGCGGATGCGAATGAGCTGCTCCGAAGGAAGGCCCGGAACATATATCGATGAAAGGCGGAAGCGTTATGCACATCACCACAAAGCAGTTTCAGATTTTGACGGACGTTCACCTGGTCTGGGATTTCCTTGTGGACATCTATGACCGGGAAACGGGCAGCGGCGTGGCGGCTCCCTTCTTTGAGTACGCGCTGCAGTCCTCCTGGATGGATCAGTCCTACAGTTTCCTGGACCGGTTCTGGCTGGACGGGGACAGGGTCGCGGCCTTCGTGTTTTACGAAGCGCCGGTTACGGATATCTTTTTCAGCATCCGGAAGGGGTATGAATTCCTGGCGGACGAGCTGGTGGACTATGCTGTTTCCAACATGCCGGATTTTGAAGGAAGGCAGCGGCTGGTGCTCTTCAACGGCCAGGAATACCTGATGGAAGCGGCGAAAAAACGCGGCTTCATCCTGACGGATGAATACGAGGACCGGAACTTCGATTTCCGGAGAGATCTCAATCATCCGCTGCCCGAAGGCTATCACTTCGTAGAGCCGAAGGACGCGGACGGCTTCAAGCTGGCGAAGCTCCTCTGGTATGGCTTCGGACACGGAGAAAAAGGATCCTTCGAGGGCTGGGACCGGCAGGACGATTCCTTTTACTGGACGCCCGCCAAGTCCTATAAGGGCGTCATCGGCCCCATGACCGCGCCCGCGCCTCATGCCACCCATGAATATGACGTGATCATCGCGGATGAGAGCGGGGAGTACGTGTGCTTTTCCGGCATGTGGTGGGTGCCGGAAAACAAGCTGGCCTACATGGAGCCCCTGTGCACCCACCCGGATCACCGCAGGCGCGGGCTGGCGGCCGCCGCCCTGTCCCGGCATTATCACCGGATGAAGGCCCTGGGCGCCACCCACATGACCGGCGGCGGGGACCCCTTTTACGAGAAGATCGGGTATGGAAAGGGCATCCACTGGACCTTCTGGAAACGGGAGGAAAAGCGGACGGATGCTCCTCCGGCCAACCCCTGCCGGGCCGGCAGCGGGGACGCCGCGGAAGCCGCCGCGCTCGCCTGCGAGCTGTGGCCGGAGCATTCCTTGGAAGAGATGAAAGAAGAATTTGAATCCCTGCTCGCCCGGGAGGACGCGGCGGTCTTCCTGTACAGGGAACGGGGGGAAGCCGTGGGCTTTGCCCAGTGCCAGCTCCGCCGGGACTATGTGGAGGGAACGGAGACCAGCCCGGTAGGATATCTGGAGGGGATCTATGTCCGGGAAGGCGCGCGCAGGCAGGGCGTCGCCCGCAAATTGCTTTCCGCGTGCGAAAGCTGGGCGAAAGCCCAGGGCTGCGCGGAGTTTGCCAGCGACTGCGAGCTGGACAACACGGACAGCCAGCGGTTTCACCGGGCGATGGGCTTTGAGGAAGCCAACCGGATCGTGGCGTATGTGAAAAAGCTGTGATTCCCTGTGTCAAAAACACTTCCAGCCAAAGATGATATATCATTCCTGACGGGAATAGCCTACAATCCTTTCTGAAAGGAGGGCGGGACCATGGCCTATCGGAACGCGCAGGAGATTTTCCCGGAAGGGCTCCTCAGGCAGATCCAGCGGTACGTGTCCGGCGAAACCATCTATGTGCCGGCGCGGGAAGAGAAAAAAGCCTGGGGCGAGACATCCGGGTATCAGCAGTATATCCGGGAGCGGAACCTGGAAATCCGTCAGGGATTTGAACAGGGAAAGACCATCGAACAGCTCATGGACAAGTACGCGCTCTCCTATGATTCCGTCAAACGGATCGTGTATTCAAGAAAGGAGATCGCTATGCTCAAGTACAGCGCAACGCTGTCCTCCGCCCGGGCTTACGGGCAGGCGGGAAAAACGGACGCGTGGATCCATCTGTATCTCAACGAGGACGGGCGGAACATCCCCTTCTCGGACGGGCTGAAGCTCTTCGACCGGTACTATTTCAGCCCGGCTCTGTTTCCCGTCCGGCTGTTTCACCGGTGCGCGGGGCCGGAGCCGGAGATGAAGTACCAAATCGACAAAGACTGGTGGGCAATCCGGGTGGCCGGCCTGGAAAAGAGCATTCAGAACGATCCGGATATGCCGCCGCTCATCGTCCACTATGCGGAGGGAGCGTTTGAACTCAACGACGGCAACCACCGGCACCAGGCGTATGAAAATCTTGGCGTCGAAAACGTCTGGGTCATCCTCTGGATCACGGAGGAAGCGGAGAAGGACGACTTCCTGGCAAGGTACGGGGAGTACGTGAAGGACTGCACCGTGGTCCGCAGATAAGGGAGGAAAAGCCAATGAAACTGTTTATCATCACCGGCACCTGCGGGGCCGGGAAATCCACCATGAAGGATGAGCT
>CAMJXZ010000063.1 GCA_946409855.1 uncultured Clostridia bacterium
CGTAGTCCGCTTCGTCCGAATCCATGTGCGTGTTTGCGCGGCTGAGGCAGAAGCGCGCGCACTCGAGGATCACCCGGGCCCCGCCCTCCTCGAGGAGGCTCCGGTCGCCGGTGATCCCGTAGTACCGGCTCATCGCGTAGGCGATGTCGGCGCTGATGTGGATCTGCTTGTCCCGGAAATAGGTGCGCACCGGCCGGTGGGTAAACACGTCCACGACGTTGAAATTGGTGCAGCCTTCCCGGCCGCCCTCCTGGCTTTCCCAGGCGTAGAACGCGCCGCGCAGGCCGTATTCGCGGGCTTTTTCCAGCGCGCCGGGCAGGGTCCCGATCCGGTACCGCAGGAGGGATTCGGCGATTTCCGGCTGGGTATAGACGAACATGGGGAAGAAAAAGATCTCCGAGTCCCAGAAGACCGCTCCCTTGTAGGTCTGCCCGGACAGCCCCCGGGCGGGGATGGACAGGTTCCCCGCGTGCCGGGGCGCGATGCTGTTCAGATAGAACTGGCTGGCGTGCATGGCGGCGGCCGCCTGTTCATCCCCCGAAAGCGTCATTTCACTTCGCCGCCAGATTCCCTCCCAGGCCTCCGTATGCGCCCGCAGGCAGTCTTCAAATCCCTTTTCCCGAGCCGCCAGGCAGCACCGGCGCGCGCTGTTCAGAGGATCCGGGCCGTCCTGCCCGGTCCAGACGGACGCGAACAGGCAAAGCGTCACGCTTTCCCCCGCCCGGACCCGGCGGCGCAGGACGCGGAAAACGCCCGAGCCGTCCCGCAGGAAGGTCTCTCCGGCGTCCGGCAGAACGGATACGCACTGGGCCGCCGCCACCATCAGCCCCTTTTCCCCGGTGACGGCGGAGGCCGTGAGTACGTCCCCTTCTTCCAGACGGAAATCAAACAGGTGGGGGCCGTTGATATCCCAGATGTCGGTGGAGATCCCGGCGGTCAGCTCCATATCCCCGTCCCGCGAAAAGCGCACGGTATACCGGTCCATGAGCAGGTGGCAGTCCGCCATGGAAACAAGGCGCTCACTCACCACACAGGCGGGCCCGAAATCCGTTTCCCGCCCGTATACGCCCCGGCGGTAATCGATCCGGGATACATGGCGCTTTGGCTCCCGGTCCGGCAAAGCCATGAGCTGCCCGTTCCACGTAAGGCGGATCTGCAGGCAGCCGGGCGCGTTCACCGGCTCGCGCCAGCGGTCCTCAAACCGGTCGTAGACGCCGGCCAGGGTGACGGCGGGAAAGAGGGCACGGCCCGCTTCCTCCGGCACGCCCCGCAGGCCCATGTACCCGTTGGCGCAGAGAAAGCGGTTGCCGTCCAGGGTGGCGTCCTCCGGGCAAAAACCCTCCCGGCTGAAAATCCAGCTGTCCATGGTGACCTCCATTTCAAGTCAAACAGGGCCGCCGCAGCCTATGGTCCGCGGCGGCCCCCGTTTCATGTCATTATGCGCAGGGGACGAACAGGCCGCCGGCGTCCAGCGTGCGGGGCTCCCCGTTCATGAGAACGGTGACGGGCTCTCCTTCGGCCAGGCGGAAGCTGCTCCCTTCCCGCTCCATCCTCACCCGGATGACCCGGCCCCGGTACAGGACGGAGAAGTCCAGCCGCTTCCAGCGGGCCGGCAGCCGCGGGGCAAAGGCCAGGCGCTCCCCGTCGCTGCGCAGGCCGGCGAACCCGTACACGATGTTCGCCCAGGCCATCGCGATGCTGGTGGTGTGCAGGCCTTCCCGGGTGTTGCGGTTGTAGTTGTCCAGGTCCAGGCGGGTGGCATAGCCGAAGAAGCGGACGGCCTCGTCCATCTTGTCCAGCTCCGCTGCCAGGATCGAGTGAACGGCGGGCGAAAGGGAGGATTCGTGGATGGTCCGGGGCTCGTAAAAGTCGTAATTGACGCGCTTGACCGCCCCGGGAAAGGAGGAATTGTACAGGTACAGCATCATCAGCACATCGGGCTGCTTGATCATGTCCGTGCGGTAGATCCGGTCGTAGGACCAGTGATCGTAGAGGGGGAAGTCGCTGACGGGGATGGCGTCAATGTCGGTGTGGGGCAGGTCAAAATAGCCGTCGTGCTGTTCGATGAGCCCGGTTTCGTCCATGGGGATGTACATCCCTTCCGCGGCCTCCCGCCACCGGGCCGGCTCCTGTTCCTCAAGGGCCGTCTTCTTCGCGAGCGCCGCGTAGGCCTCCGGCTGTTCAGCGCGCATGCGCGAAAGGGTATCGGCGGCATAGGTCAGCGTGCGGCTGCCCATGTAGTTGGTGTAGGCGTTGTTGTTGACCATCAGGTGGAACTCGTCCGGCCCCATCACGCCGTAAAAGCCGTAGCGGCCGGTCAGGCTGCTGCGTCCCACCCGGCTCAAAAGGAACCGGGCGATCTCCAGCAGCATCTCCGCCCCGCAGCGCCACAGGAAATCCTCGTCCCCGGTGACGCGCACATAATGCCAGATCCCGTAGGCCACGGCGGTGCTGGGCTGCAGCTGCAGGCTGGCATGCTGCCACAGCGGGCAGGCCTCTTCCCCGTTCTGGGTGGCGATGGGGTAGCAGGCGCCCCGGCAGTCCAGCATGGCGGCGCGCTCCCGGGCACCGGGCAGGGTGTTGTAGCGGAAATAAAGCAGGTCCCTGGCCGCCGCCGGGTTGGTGAACAGGTAGAAGGGCAGACAGCAGGCTTCCGTATCCCAGAAGGCGTGGCCGTTGTAGACCTCCCCCGTCAGCCCCTTAGCGCCGATGTTGTGGCGCATGCTGCCGCCGTGATAGGTCTGCGCCAGCTGGAAAACGCAGAAGCGGATGCCCTGCTGTTCGGCGCTGACGGCTGCCTCCTCCTCTTTCCCGGCGGGCTCGATCAGGATGTCGGCGGTGCGCCACCAGTTTTCCCAGAAAGCCCGCTGCGCCGTCAGCGCATCGTCCAGGGAAACGGCCGCGCAGGCGTCCAGCGCCTGCTCGCCGCGGGCAAAGAGGGCGTCTCCCGTTTCGCCCGTATAGAGGACGGCCGCCCGCCTTTCGGCGGAAACGGGCTGTCCTTTCCTTAAGCGGACCGGTGCGGAAAGCCAGACAGACTTTTCTTCCTGAAAGTACGCGGGTTCTCCGGGGAGTGAAAACGCCGCCCCGGCAAACACCTGCTGACCGGAGCCTTCCGCTTTGGAAGCGATCATCAGACGCGCGCCGTCCCGACGGGCCGCCGGCTCCTGCCAGAAACAGTGTTCCCGTCCCTCGTGCACGGTATCAAAGCCAAGCCCCATCGAAAGGGCCGCTTCCCCGTCGAAATTGAGGGCCTCCAGGGTAACCCGCTGGTATCCCCTTTCCCCGTGCGTCATCGACAAGAAGCGCAGGAAGGTGAGCTTCACTTCCCTGCCGGAAGCCGTCTGCCAGACGAAGCTGCGGGTCAGGGTGCCGGCCCGCATGTCCAGCTCCCGCCGGAAATCCCGGAAACGGGCCGTTCCCAGATCCAGCTGTTCCCCGTCCAGCGTGATCCTGGTTTTCAGCCAGTCGGCGGCGGGGATCAGGAAATGGGAATGATCGATGATGCCCCGGTAGCTTTTCCCGATCCGGTCCACGCTGTAAACGCCGTTGACGTACAGGCCCCGCAAACTGTCCGCCGAGCCGCCCTCGTCGAAAAAGCCGCGCACCCCCATCGCCTCGTTGGCCAGGGAAAAAACCGATTCGCTCACCCGGGCGCGGGCCGGATCGAAGCCTTCCTCGATGATCTTCCAGGGATCCACCCGGAAATACATATCCGCTGCTTTTGCCATTGTGTGATCGTCTCCTTACCGGCCGGTCAGCCTTTGATGCCCACGGAAACGGAGTTTTCCGTCAGCTGCTTCTGGAAGATGAAGAACAGGATGATGGGCGGGATCATGGAAAACACCACGGACCGCATCATGGTATCCTCGTTGACCGTCTGCTCGGTGCTGAACTTGAACAGGCGCACCATCACCGTCTCCTTCGGGGTGCCGCGGAGCACCAGATAGGGCAGAAGGAAGTCCGACCAGGCGGCGTTGATGGCGAAGATGGCCACCACCACGCAGATGGGCTTCGACAGAGGCAGCACGATCCGGAAAAAGGTCTGCAGCTGGCTGCAGCCGTCGATGCGGCTGGCTTCGATGATGGACCGGGGCAGGGACTCAAAGAACTGCATAAACAGGATCACGTACATGGCGTTGGCGCCGAAGGACAGCCACAGCGGCAGGAAGGAGCTGCCGAGCCCCAGCTTCTGGATGTTCATGAACAGCGGCACGATGCTGATGGTGGCGGGCATGAGCAGGGACAGCGTCACCAGCTTTTTGACAACCCCGTATCCTTTGGGTTT
Organism: uncultured Clostridia bacterium; assembly: GCA_946409855.1. GTDB lineage: Bacteria > Bacillota > Clostridia > Christensenellales > Aristaeellaceae > UBA4246. Next base: position 4,289 of record CAMJXZ010000063.1, read on the forward strand.
GAGGATGCCCAGACCGTAGCCCAGCAGGCCGTTGAAGATCAGGGCGCAGATCACGCTGCCCGCCACCGAGATCAGGGAGTTCAGGTAGTTCTTCGTGATGCCCAGCTGGTTCCAGGTCACGGCGAAGGGCTCCAATGAAAAGGATTTGGGGAAGATGGAGGTGCTGGAAAGGAATTCCTTCAGGTCCTTGAAGCCGGCCAGCGTGACCCAGATCAGCGGGAAGACCGCCACGATCACCGCCAGACAGCACAGGAAGATCACGAACCCGTACCCGGCCTTTACGGCGGGGGCATGCAGGTCGTACTCCCGGATCACACCGGTATGCTGGATTTTTTTCACGGTCGCTCCCCCCTTATTCCCAGTCGGATTCCCTGCGGTTGAAGAAGGAATAGATCGCCGTCATGACCAGGAGGATCAGCGTGACGATCACGGCGACGGCCGACGCCTTGCCGTAGTTCATGGAGCCGCCGAAGGCGTACTGCCACATCAGCTGCATCAGCGACAGGGACGCGTTGTCCGGCCCGCCCTTGGTCAGTACCATGGGCTCGTACATGATCTGGAAGACGGAAATGATCTGCAGGATCAGCAGCGTCCCGGCCAGCTTGCGGACGGCCGGCAGGAGGATATGGAAGACCCGCTGCCGGACGGTCGCCCCGTCGATGGCCGCCGCCTCGTACAGCTCCGGGCTGATCCCCGCCATGCCCGCCATATAGATCAGCGCCGTGGCGCCGGCCCCTTTCCAGGTGGCGATCAGGATGATGATGGGAATGACCCATTCCGACCGGGTCAGGTAGGACTGGGGCGGGATCCCCAGCCGGCCGATCAGAATGTTCAGCACGCCGGATTTGCCGCCGGAAAAGAACGCTGACCACAGGATGATGACCGCCAGGCCCGGCAGCATGTTGGGCAGGTAGACCGCGGTGCGGAACAGTCCCTTTCCCCGCGTCGTCTCGTTGATCAGGATGGCCAGCAAAACCGGCAGCCCGAACCCCAGCAGCAGGGACCAGAAGGTATAGGAAAAGGTGTTGACCAGCGCCTGCATAAAGTCGTCCTTGGACACCACGCTGACAAAATTGTCCAGCCCGATGAACCGCACCAGCTCCACGTTCCTGGTCTTGTACAGGCTCATGCGGACGCTTTCAAACAGCGGCTCCCATACAAAGAACAGCATCAGCAGCAGGCCGGGCACCATGATCAGCCAGGAGGTCACGTTTTCCCGCAGCCTGGCATGGGTGCGGATCCTGCTTTCTTTTCCTGCGCTCATTTCGGATCCCTCCGGGTCGTTCGTTTCATAAAAAACATGCCGGCCGGAATGACCGTGACCGGCATGTGCCTGCCCGCACCGCGCAGAGGAAGCTGAACGGCGCAGGCTGCCCAGAACGAATGCTGTGAATCAGTAGTCGTTGATTTCATCATCCAGGTATTCCTGGAAAGAATCCTGCGCTTTCTGCAGCGCTTTGACGATGTCGGCCCCTTCCCGGGTGATGACGCGCTGGATGACCGCGGTCAGCTCCCGGTACAGCTGCTGGGCAAAGACAGGCTCCTCGGACTTCAGGGAGATGGTGCCGCCGGACAGGGAATCGAAGAAATCGCTGTACAGCCGCATATCGACGTTGCAGTACTCGTCCACGATGGCCTGCTTGGCGCTGTTGTACTCCGCGTCGTTCCAGGCGCTGATGGCGGGCAGCACGGGGGCGCCGCGGTCCCGCTTGGCGGCGTAGTCCGCCCGCATGCCGGCGATGATGTCGTCATCCAGGAAGGGCAGCTTGCCCAGGATCTTGAGGTAGGCCATGGCGGCCACCGCCTGGTCGGCGGTGATGTCCGGCGCGAACATGTAGCAGGTGCCGCCGGCCAGGGCGTAGCGGCCCGCGGGGCCGGCCGGGAAGGGGATCAGCGCGAAGTCTTCCACGGGCAGGCCCTTGTTGGAGGTGGGCTGGTCCACGGAGTCGTCCGCCGCGAAATTCATCGCCGCCTCGCCGGTGCCCAGCAGGGAGTGAGCGCCCGCCCAGTCGGTGGTGGTGGCATCCACGTTGAGGATATCGTACTTCCACCTGAGGTCCCGCATGTATTCCATCGCGGCGACGCATTCCGGCGAGGTGAAATTGCACACCCAGCGGCCGTCCTCGTCCTGGTATTCCAGCGCGCTTTCCCCCACGCAGCCGAAGTTCCAGGCGATGTTGGTGAACAGCCAGCCGCCGTAGGTCTCGCTGGCGGGGAACACCAGGCCGGCCTTGCCCGTCTTTTCCCGGATGATCTGGCCGTACTCCGCCAGTTCCTGGAGGGTTTTGGGGTACATGGGCAGGCCGTCTTCGGTCATCAGGCCGGCTTCCCGGAACAGCGCCAGGTTCAGGTGCATGCCCAGCACGTAGCCGTCCCGGGGCAGGCCGTAGATGCGGCCGTTCTCATCCGCCAGCATTTCCACGTAAGAGGGACTGAACTTGTCCAGCACGCCGAACTTCTCCAGCGCTTCGGTCACGTCCCCCACCAGGTGCTGGCTGATCAGCAGCTGGGGATCGGTGAAGGGGGGCTGGAAGATGGTGGGCGCGGTGCCGCCCTTGGCCATGGGCACATAGTTGCTCAGGGTGTAGGAGTAATAATCCGGCACCAGGGTCACGTTGGGATACTGGCGGGCCATGGTGTCCCGGTAGCCTTCAAACAGGGCCTTTTCCGCCGCGGAAGCCGTGTCCGGCGGCCAGTTGCCCAGGGTGATGGTACAGGTCAGATCCCCGTCCACCACGCCCTCCGCCGCGGCAAAACCGCCCGCGGACGCAAGCAGCAGGCACAGACTCAGCATCAGCGAAACGCACTGGATCATTCTGTTCATTGGAAAGCCTCCTTCTCCACGATCGCATGCTTCTGTTTCATTAGTTTAGCGTTAAACTCTATGCACATTATATGCATATTCGACCATTTTGTCAATGCGGAATTTGGAAATTCTGCAAGAAAAACAAAAAAACACCGTGCCCGGCCGCCCGGATCACAGGCGGCCCGCGGCGCGGCGTTTCCCGGCCATCATATGTTCGCTGCCGCCGCACTGTTTTTTCCGCAGCGGCGCGGCAGGAAGGCGTTTTTCTGATCGTCCCGTTTCCCCCGGCGGGTGATTTCCTCCGCTTATTCCCCCGCGGGGCGCAGCGCAAAGCGGCTGAAGGCGGCGCTGCCGCCCGTTTCTTTCGCCGCGTACAGGAACAGGCCGACCCGGCAGCCGGCAAAGTGCTCCAGCGTGTAGACCATGGGATGGGCCGGCCCCAGCTGCGCCCAGCCGTTCCGTCCCGGATAAAAGAAGCAGACCTGCCCTTTGAGCCCTTCGAACCGGACCTCCGCGCGCAGGCGGACCTCCTCCCCCGCCCACGGAACCCGGGCAAACTCCCTTTCTTCCTTTTCCCCGGGCAAACGGGCCTTCATCACCAGATACAGGCCGTCCTCTTCCCGCGCGATGCCGATCAGGCCGTAGCATGCAATCAGCAGGCACAGGCCGGCTGTGTCGCCGAGCTTCATGTCTTCCGCCCGGACCGTCACTTCCGCCGTGCAGCCCGGCAGCATGGTGCGCTGGGTCAAGGTGTTGCGGGCAAATTCCACGGTGCGGCTGAGCTTGTCCGTGCGGATCCGGTAGGCGCCATGGCCCGTTTCCCAGCAGCCTGCCCGGGGCTCGTGATTGAACTGCCAGACCTTTTTGAGGGCACCGTCCGTAAAGTCGTCGCCGGCGTACAGGGGCTCAGGCGCCCAGCCGGGCCGGGCGGAGGGGGCTTCGATCTCTTTGGTCACATCCCCGAACACCGGATAGCCGTATCGGTTAAAGGTGACGGGCACCAGCACCGGGATCCGGCCCACGGCGCCGCGGTCCTGAAACAGGATGGCAAACCAGCGGCCGTCCGGGGTATCGACGATCCCGCCCTGGGCGACCCCGCTGTTCAGCCCGTCCAGGTCGGCGTACAGCACATCCCCGCCCGCCCAGACGCCGGACAGATCGTCCGCGATGAAACAGGCCTGCGTCCGGAACCACTCCCGCTGCCGGGAATGGATCATAAACAGCATGTATTTCCCGTTGATGCGGTACAGATGCGAGCCTTCGTACCCCAGGCGGTCCACCGGGGCGTCCCGGACGATGATCCGGTCCAGCCCGCCCGGCTTGGGGCCGCTCAGGTCTTCCTGAAGCTCCGTCAGCCGGATGTCCCGGTTGCCGTAGACGATATAGACGCGGCCGTCGTCGTCGAACAGCACGGAGGGGTCATGGTAGATGCCTTCAATATACCGCTTTTCCCAGGGACCTTCGGCCCGCTCGGCGGTAAAGAGAAAGGTTTTCGGCCATTCGTGGGCGATGAACACCGCGTAAAAGCGGCCCGCGTGATACCGCAGGGACGCCGCCCACATGCCGTGGCCGTACACGTTCTCCTCCCCCTCCAGCCGTTCGCCCGGGGTATGCTCCAGCGTATCATAGATGTAGGAGCAGATTTCCCACCGGATCAGGTCGTGGGACCTTAAGATGACCCCGCCGGGGAAAAAATGCATGGTGGTGCTGATCATGTAATAGGTGTCCCCGACGCGGATCACATCCACGTCCGGATAATCCATTCCCGTCAGCGGGTTTCTTCCGGTTGACATCCGCTTTCTCCTTCCCTGATCGGCTGCCCGATATGCATCTTCCTGCGCCAGGCGGGAGGCGGGCCGTCGTCAGCCCAGTATTCGTCCAGTTCGCTGATCCGGCCGTTTTTCAGACGGATCAGGCTCACGACATGGAAAGACGGGCTTCCCGCTTCCGGGAAAACCCGGCCCGCCAGCACCGCCGTATCCCCGGATACAAGCAGCTTTTCGATTTCCCCCCGCCAGCGGCCCGGATAATCGCAGTTGGCCCGGATGTACTCCGCCAGGGTAAACTGTTCGTCGGTGCAGCGCCAGTGGATGACGGCCTCTTCGCAGAAATACGCCGGCAGCTGCTCCCGGTTCTGCGCTGTCACATCCTCAAAAAAAGCACGGAAATCCATCAGGAAACCTCCTGCGCCGGGCAGCCGCCGCGCCGCATGGACAGCCCGCCGTCCGGTTTCTTGCCGGACGGCGGGCGGGCTGGTTGAATCGGTTCAATTACTTGCGCTTTTTGGCGCCGGCCATCTGGCGGAGCTCCGCGTCCAGGGCCTTGAATACGCTCTTGGGGCTGACTTCGTCCAGCAGTTCACCGATCTTCATGGCCTGGTCTTCCGTCAGCATCTTGCTGCCGGTGACCGACCGGAACTTGGCGGTGATGATATAGGCGCGGATCTTTTTCGTCGATACGCCGTCTTCGACCATTTCCCGGACCTTGCTGCTGGAATGGGCGAACTTGATCAGGTCGCGGTTCAGCAGTTCGTAGGAGAGCTTCCCGTTCTTGTCCGTGTACTTGGCGACGACCTTCTGGTAATCCCGGCTGTCGACCACGGGATCATCCGGCGTGACCTCTTCTTCGGGTTCGGGCGCAGCGTCCACAACGGCCTGCGTCTCTTTTTCAACCTTCGCCTGGCCGCGCTTGGAGTACGGCATGCCGGCGGTGAGCCTGAGGGCTTCCTTGAACGCTTCCACGGGGTACAGATCCTTCGGGGTGTTCACCGTCAGGATCGGGTCGCCGGACGTCTTGCTGATCGACGCGATGCCGGGCTGCTGCACATCATACCGCAGGATGGTCACCCCGGAACCGCCCGCCTGCAGTTTCTGGCGGAAGGCTACGGCAGAAATCACTGTCAGTTTGACAACATCTGTACGGATCATATTCATGCCCCCCTTTCATTTTGCGACAGTATACCATATGTCCCTGTCGATGTAAAGGGTTTTGCGCCGGAAGAAAGAACGGGACTGCCCGGCAGCCGCCGCGGACATCCCGCCGCTTTCCGCCGGGGTGTCCGGTTCGATCCGGCCGGAATTCGCCCAGATCAGCCAAATCCAGGAAAAATGGAAAATCAGGGAAGCGGAAAATACCGGATATTCAATGAAATATCAGCACTTTTTGAAAAAAACGTTGCGTTTTCAGCAAAAGTGTGTTATGATTCCATCCGCGGGGCAAAACCCGCCGAATTGTTTTGCCGGGGCAGCAGGTTCCGGCATACGGAAAGGAGCGTACGAAGCATGAAGAAGGTTATCTGCAAAGTGGAATATGATACCGACACCGCCGAGCTGCTCAAAAAGCGCACTTTCGGCGAATTCGGTGATCCTGCCGGTTATGAAGAATGCCTGTTCAAAACGCCGGACGGAAAACTGTTCCTGTACGGTAACGGCGGTGCAGAGTCCGTTTACGCCGAAGAAACCATTAAGCGTATGTCCGCGGCCAAGGCCGACGAGTGGATGAAGGACTGAACCGTCTGCTGACTGAAGTCAGAAAAAGCCTGTTCTTATGGTGATTCATAAGGCGGGTTTTTTTGTTGCGCAAAAAGGGAAAACCATATATAATACATATCATCCATGATACGCAGGAGGCAGCAAAATGGCGAATCTGATCGTATACTTCTCCCACGCGGGGCAGAACTGGGTCAACGGCCAGGTCGTGACCCTGGAAAAAGGCAACACCCTGCGCGCCGCGGAGATCATCCGGGACACCGTGGGCGGTGAACTGTTCGAGGTCCGCGCGAAGGAACCCTATCCCGCGGATTACCAGGCGCTGGTGGCCCGCACCAAGGAAGAGTTTGAAAAGGGCCTTCGGCCCGAACTGGCCGCCTGGCCGGACGGGCTGGAAAAATATGACCTTCTCTTCATCGGCTATCCCAACTGGTGGAACACCATGCCCGGGCCGATGTTCACCTTCCTTAACCGGTATGACCTGGCGGGCAAAAAGCTCGCGCCCTTCTGCACCAACGAAGGCGGCAGCATGGGCATGGGCGAGCGGGAGATGAGCCGCCTGTGCCGGGGCGCCGAGGTGCTGCCCGGCATCGCCGTGCACGGCGCCGATATCGGAACCGAAAAGGAACAAAGCAGGATCGCCGCCTGGGCCAGGAGCATCGCGGAAGGCGCGCCCACGGGCAAGTGATCCGCCGGGAGGAAAAGATGTATCAGAGTGCGATTTTCGACCTGGACGGGACGCTGATCAATTCCCTGCCGGACATCGGGGCGGCCATGAACCGCAGTCTCGCCCAGTGCGGCCTGCCCGGCTTTGCCATTGAAGAATACCGGCTGAAGGTCGGCAACGGGGTGTTCAAGATCGCCGAGCGCTCCGTCGGGGACAGGACGGACCTGCTTCCCCGGGTGCTTGCGCTGTACATGCGGGATTACGCGGAGAACTGCTGCGTGGATTCCTTCGTTTACCCCGGCATCCCGGAGGCGCTCGCCCGGATGGCGGCGGCGGGGCTTTCCCTGTCCGTATTCAGCAACAAGGACCAAAAGGACGTGGAAAAGGTCATCCGCCACTACCTGCCGGGCATCCCCTTCGCCTGCGTCCGGGGCCGGCAGGAGGGCGTGCCCCTCAAGCCCGCGCCGGACGGGGCGCTGGCCATTGCCGGGGAAATCGGCGTGCCGCCGGAAAAGATCCTGTATGTGGGCGATTCCATGATGGACATGCGCTGCGGCGGGGACGCCGGGATGGCCACCGTCGGCGTGACGTGGGGCTTTCGCGACCGGGCGGAGCTGGTCGAAAACCGGGCCCGCTACCTGATCGACCGGCCGGAGGAACTGCCGGGACTGGTTTTCCGGGACGATCCTCATCATTCGGAAACCCTTTTGTAATAAAAAAATAACACCGACCGGCCCGCGCCTTGTTGCGCTCCGGCCAATTCGGTGTTATAATGAATCATGCTCCAATGGTATATTTGATAAGGAGGTCTTCTGAATGAAAAAGTTTCTGAAGGAATTCAAAGAGTTCGCGATGCGCGGCAAT
>CAMJXZ010000064.1 GCA_946409855.1 uncultured Clostridia bacterium
TCGGCGGCACCATCGGCGACATCGAGAGCCAGCCCTTCATCGAGGCCATCCGTCAGGTCGGCCTGGAAGCGGGGCGGGAAAACGTCCTGTATGTCCATGTGACGCTGGTGCCCTACCTGAAGGCCAGCGGGGAGCACAAATCAAAGCCCACCCAGCACAGCGTCAAGGAACTGCAGGGCATGGGCATCACCCCCAACATCATCGTCCTGCGGGTGGACGAGCCCATCACCGACGAACATATCTTCGCCAAGATCGCACATTTCTGCAACGTCAAACAGGACTGCGTCATCGAAAACCTGACCCTGCCCAGCCTCTACGAGGCCCCGCTGATGCTGGAGAAAGCGAACCTCTCCGGGATCGTCTGCCGGGAACTGGGCTTGAATACTCCCGCCCCCGATCTTTCCGAATGGGAAGCGATGGCGGCCCGGATCCGGCATCAGAGCAAAGCCGTCCGAATCGCCCTGGTGGGGAAATACGTGCAGCTGCACGACGCCTATCTGTCCGTGGCCGAAGCCCTGCGCCACGCGGGGTACGCGCTGGACGCGAAGGTCGGTATCGACTGGATCGATTCGGAAACGCTGACGGAAGAAAACATCGGCGCCATCCTGTCCGGCGCCCGGGGGATCATTGTCCCCGGCGGCTTTGGCGGGCGGGGCATCGAGGGCATGATCCTGACCGCCCGGTACGCCAGGGAGCATCACATCCCCTACTTCGGCATCTGCCTGGGCATGCAGACTGCCGTGATCGAGTTCGCGCGGGACGCGGCGGGGCTCAAAGGCGCCAACTCCCACGAGTTTGACGAGGCCTCCCCCTATCAGGTCATCCACTACATGCCCGGGCAGAACGATGAGATCGACAAGGGCGGCACCCTGCGGCTGGGCAGGTATCCCTGCGTGCTGAAGGAAAATACCGTGATCGCCCGCTGCTACGGGAAAACGGAGATCAGCGAGCGCCACCGCCACCGCTACGAGTTCGCCAACGCCTTCCGGGAGATACTGGAAAAGGCCGGGCTGTGCCTGTCCGGGCTTTCTCCGGACGGCCGGCTGGTGGAAACCGTCGAACTGCCCGATGAAGCGTTCTTTGTGGGGGTGCAGTTCCATCCCGAATTCAAAAGCCGGCCCAACCGGCCGCACCCGCTGTTTGTCGGCTTCATTCAATCGGCGCTGTCCGCCGGGCCGCTTCAGGACTGACGCGGCCTGACCACAGCGCGCAAAAAGAAAAACAACGCTTGACGCGGGACCGCCCGTTCACTACAATGTGAAACGGAACGGTCTTTTTTGATGGGATCCCCGCTTTGTCGGGCTCCCGTCCGATCCCATGCATGAAAGGAACGGCCTATGAACGCCAGCGAACCATACCGGATTTTTCTGATCGAGGACGACAGCGCCATCACGGAAAGCCTGACCGGGCATCTCACCTCCTGGGGATATACCGTCCGGGCCGCGGCGGACCTGCGGCACGTGCTCGGGGAATTTGTTTCTTTTGATCCCCACCTGGTGCTGGTGGATATCATGCTGCCCTTTTTCAACGGCTATCACTGGTGCGGGGAGATCAGGAAAATCAGCCGCGTCCCGGTGGTCTTCCTGTCCTCCGCGTCGGACAATATGAACATCGTCATGGCCATGAACCAGGGCGGGGACGATTTTATCCCCAAGCCGGTCGACCCGATGGTGCTGACGGCAAAAATCCAGGCGATCCTGCGGCGGGCCTACGACCTGTCCGGCCGGGTCTCCGTGCTGGCCCACGGCGGGGCGGAGCTCAACCTGGCGGACGGAACGCTGACGGCAAACGGCCGGCGGCTGGAGCTGACAAAGAACGAATTCCGGATCCTGCAGACGCTGATGGAAAACCACGGCCACATCATATCCCGGGACCGGCTGATGAACGCCCTGTGGCAGAACGACTGCTACGTGGAAGAAAACACCCTCACCGTCAACGTGACCAGGCTCCGGAAAAAGCTGGAAACCGCCGGCCTGGCCGGGTTTATCGTGACCAAACCGGGAAGCGGGTATATCGTGCCATGAAGCTTTTCAAATCATTCCTCCGGGAAAACGCCGGCATGCTGCTGCTGTCGGCCGCGGCGCCGCTCCTGTTCCCGGCGGTGTTTTTCCTCTACGGCCTGCCCGCCGGGCCTTTTCTGTACGCGCTGCTGCTGTACGCGCTGGTCTGGCTGTCTTTCTGGGGGTTCTTTTTTGTCCGCTTCCGGAAAGCCGCGGCCATGCGCGCCGCCCTCCTGCAGACTGTCCAGGACAGCGCCCAATGGCCGGCGGAAACCCGGACGACGGCGGACGCGGATTATCTGGAAATGCTCCGCCGACTTTCGGACCGCGTCCGTCAGATGACGGACGGAGCCGCGCGGGAACGGGAGGAAGCGCAGGATTACTACACCATGTGGGTGCATCAGATCAAAACCCCCATCGCCGCGATGCGGATGCAGCTGCATGCCGACGCCCCCCCGGACAGCACCCGGCTGGAAGCGGAGCTGCTCCGGGTGGAACAGTACGCGGAAATGGCGCTCCAGTACGTCCGGCTTTCGGGCGATTCCAGCGACCTGGTCTTTAAAGAACAGCCGCTGGACGGCATCATCCGCGGCAGCGTCCGCAAATACGCGCCATTGTTCATCGCCCGGAAGCTGCGTCTTGACTACGCGGGAACGGAGGCGCGGGTTCTGACGGACGCGAAATGGCTCGGCTTTATCCTGGAGCAGCTGCTTTCCAACGCGATCAAATATACTTCCTCCGGGACGGTCCGCATCACCGTATCGGAAGATCTGCGCCTGACGGTGGCCGATACCGGCATCGGGATCGCGCCGGAGGACCTGCCGAGGATCTTTGAAAAAGGGTTCACCGGACGCAACGGCCGGGAAGAAAACCGGTCGACGGGGCTCGGCCTGTATCTGTGCAGCCTGGCGGCCGACAAGCTTGGCATCGCCGTCACGGCCGAAAGCACGGTCGGAAAAGGATCCGCTTTCACGCTGGACCTGGCGAAGAGACCGGCGCTGGCGGACTGACGCTGATACCCGCCTGATCCATGCACCTGTTTCAGACGTGAACCGGCGTCACCTTACAAAACTGTCACATCCGGGCCCGGAAATGTCACGCGGATCGATGTCGGCAGGGCGGGATCATCTGCTATGATCTTACCGCAGTAAATCACCAGGGAGGGTTTGATCATGGCAATTCTCGAAGTACGGAACCTGAAAAAAACTTACACGACCCGGCTGGGCGGACACCCCGTGCAGGCGCTGACCAACGTGAGCTTCACGGTGGAAAACGGCGAATACGCCGCGATCATGGGCGAATCCGGCTCCGGGAAAACCACGCTGCTGAATATCCTGGCGGCGCTGGACAAGCCCACCGGGGGCGAGGTGCTGCTGGACGGCGCCCCCATGAACGCGATCCGCGAAAAGGACCTGGCCGCGTTCCGGCGGGATCAGCTGGGCTTCGTGTTTCAGGAGTTCAACCTGCTGGACACGTTCACGCTGAGGGACAATATCCTTTTGCCGCTGGTGCTGGGCGGGAAAAGCGTCTCCTTCATGGAAAGCGCCCTGCCGCCCGTCGCGCGGAAGCTGGGCATCGAAGACCTGCTGAACAAGTATCCATATGAAGTATCCGGCGGGCAGAAGCAGCGGGCGGCGGTCGCCAGGGCCATCATCACCGGGCCGCGGCTGCTGCTGGCGGACGAGCCGACCGGCGCGCTGGATTCCCGTTCCACGGAGGAGCTGCTCCGGGTGTTCGGGGAGATCAACCGCTTTGGGCAGACCATCCTCATGGTGACCCATTCGGCCAGGGCGGCCAGCCACGCGGGCCGTGTGCTGTTCATCCGGGACGGCGAGGTCTTCCACCAGCTGTACCGGGGCGACCGCACGGACGACCGGTTTTACCAGCAGATCGTGGATACCCTGACCATGCTGAACGGGGGCGAGCGGGCATGAAGAACGGTTTCTTTCCCCGCCTGGCCTGGGACGGCATCCGCAAAAACAGCCGGACGTTCGTCCCCTACTGGATCACCTGCGTCCTGTGCGTGAGCATGTTTTACCTGATGCGGTCGCTGTGCGAAAACCCGGTCCTCCGCGATATGCGCGGCGGTACGACGACCGTGATGGTGCTGGGCCTTGGCAGCGTCGTGATCGGCGTGTTTTCGGTGATCTTTCTGTTTTATACCAGTTCTTTCCTGATCCGCCGGCGCAAGCGTGAATTCGGCCTGTACAGCGTGCTGGGCATGGACAAGCGGTCCATCGGGCGCGTCATGCTGTGGGAAACGCTGATCACGGCCGCCATCACCTTGAGCGCGGGCCTGGCCGTCGGGATCGCCGTCTCCAAGCTGGGCGAGCTGCTGCTGACCCGGATGGTCCGGGAAACGGTCCGCCGCGGGTTCTATGTTTCCGGGAGCGGCGTACTGATGACCCTGATCCTCTTCGGCGTCATTTTCCTGCTGCTGCTGCTGAACGGCGTCCGGCAGGTGCGCTTTGCCTCCGTCACGGCGCTGCTCAAAAGCACCCAGACCAGCGAAAAACCGCCCAGGGCCAATATCGTCCTGGCATTGCTCGGCCTGCTCCTGCTCTGCGCGGCGTACCGGATGGCCGTCACGATCCGCCAGCCGCTGACGGCGCTACTGCTTTTCTTTGGGGCCGTCATCCTGGTGATCATCGCGACCTATCTGCTGATGATCGCCGGCTCCGTCACCCTGTGCAGGACGCTGCAGAAGCGCAAGCGCTACTACTATCAGACGGCGCACTTCGTCTCGGTCTCCTCCATGGTATACCGGATGAAGCGGAACGGCGCGGGGCTGGCGAGCATCTGCATCCTGGCCACGATGGTGCTGGTGATGCTCTCCGCGACCGCCTGCCTGTTTTTCGGCTCGGACGACGCGCTGAACGCCCGCTATCCCCGCGAGATGGACCTGACCGTCCGCCTGCAGAACGCGGAAGGTTCGGAAGCGCTCCCGGACGCGTTCCGCAAAGCGGTCCGGGAAGCGGCCGCCGAAGCGGGCATCGGGCCCTCCCGCGTCATCGACTGCCGTTACCACGAGATCGCCGGGCTGCTGGACGGGCGCCGGGCAGTCCTGAACGCGGCGGACGCGGAGGCGGACCCGCTGATGTACGACAGGCTGGTCAATTTCAGCTTCATTGACACGGCGGATTATAACCGTTCAGCCGATGCGCCGCTGACGGTGCCCGCGGGCAAACTGATGGGTTACAGCCCGCGTTACCCGGTGGAAGCGGGGGCCTTGACGCTGGGCGAAACGGAATACGAGATCGTCTCCGCGCCGGACGGGTTTTCGTACCACTCCCCCACCGACGTAAGCGCCTACCCCACGGTGTATCTGTTCACGGACCGTCCGGCGGAAGCCATCGCCCCGCTGGCGGAACTGACAGATCCCTACGGCCGCCCCATGATGAGCATCACCTGGCAGTACGCCTTCGACACAAACGTATCCGAAGAACGGCAGCTGGCCCTGCTGCACACGCTGCGCGATCTCGCCGCGCAGGACCCGGTCATGCGGGAAGCGGGCAGCTACGGCTTCAGCTGCCGCGCCGCGGAACGGGACGACTATTACGCCAGCTTCGGCGGCTTCTTCTTCCTGGGCATCCTGCTGAGTATCGTTTTCCTCGCCGCGGCCGCGGTCATCATCTACTACAAGCAGCTTTCGGAAGGCTACGAGGACCTGAACCGCTTCGCCATCATGCAGAAGGTCGGCATGACCAGGCAGGATATCCGCCGGAGCGTCAACGCCCAGATGAGGACGGTATTCTTCTTCCCCCTGGGCCTGGCGGTCACGCACCTGTGCTTCGCGTTCCCCATGATCCGCAAAATGCTGATGCTGTTCAACCTGAACAATCTGCCCCTGCTGCTGATCACGGCGGCGCTGAGCACGGCGGCCTTCGCCGGGTTCTACGTCATCGTCTACCGGATGACCGCTGGCGTCTATTACCGGCTGGTTTCTTCCGGGGACCCCCACGCGGCGGCATAACCGCTTTCATACCGGCCAAAGCGCCTCCCCCTTCCGGGGCGGGGCGCTTTTTTGTGCTGGTCAAACAGCGCGTTCTGTGATAAAATACCGGCAATACCGGGAAAAACTGACACAAGGAGGGACTCAGCGCCGATGAAAATGCCCGCAGAAACCCTGCCGCTCAAAAACGGGAAAACCTGCGTGCTCCGCTCCGCGGAGCCGGAGGACGCAGAGCGCATGATCGCCTACATGAAGATCATGCTGGGCGAGACCCCTTTCCTGCTCCGCGCGCCGGAGGAATTCGATTTTTCCAAAGAAAGCGAAGCCGAGGTGCTGAGAAAGCGCCGGGATGACCCGCGCGCGCTGATGATCCTGGCCGAAGCGGACGGGGAGATCATTGCCGTCAGCGATGTGACGCCCCGGGGCTCCCTCAGCCGCGTCCGGCACCGCGCCGCGCTGGGCATGTCCGTACGGAAGGATTTCTGGCATCTGGGGATCGGCTCCGCCATGATGGAAAAGCTGACCGCCCATGCCAGGCGCGCCGGTTTTGAACAGATCGAGCTGGAAGCGGTCAGCGTCAACCGCCGGGCCATCAGCCTGTATATCAAATACGGGTTCCGGGTGTACGGCACCCGGCCCCACGGCCTCAAATACCCGGACGGCCGGTACGCGGACGAATATCTGATGGTCAAAACGCTGAACCCCGCGTAAGGCGGCGCACGCCGAAACAACGCCGGAAATATAGAAACGAAAGAAGGAACCCGGGATGACAAAGAAACCGTTCGGAAGGACGCTTGCCTTCCTGCTGACCGCGGTGATCATGGTCACCGGCGTCCGCCTTGCCGCTGGAGAAACGCAGCGGGAGATCCCGGTCACGGAGATTTCCGGGATACGGATCGGCCAGACGGAGAACGCAGAAGCCGGGACCGGCTGCACGGTGCTGATCGCCGAAAACGGCATGGCGGCGGGGCTGGATGTGCGGGGCGGCGGCCCGGCCTCCCGGGAAAGCCAGCTCCTGAACCCCCTGTTGGCGGCGCAGACCATTCACGCGGTGCTTCTGTCGGGCGGGAGCGCCTACGGCCTGGGCGCGGCGAACGGCGTCATGCAGTACCTGGAGGAAAAAGGGTACGGCTATGACACGGGGTTTGCCCTGGTACCCCTTGTGGCACAGGCGGATATTTACGACCTGTCCGTGGGCGACCCGGGCGTCCGGCCCGACGCCGCCATGGGCTACCGGGCGGCCGAATGCGCGTTTGAAGCGCCCAATTACCGGGACGGCAATTACGGCGCGGGCTGCGGGGCGACGGTCGGCAAAATCGCCGGCATGGCCGCCTGCATGAAAACCGGGATCGGCAGCTATGCCATTCAGATCGGGGAGCTTCAGATCGGCGCCGTCGTCGTCGTCAACGCCCTGGGGGATGTATTCGACTGGAAGAGCGGAAAACAGATCGCCGGGCTGCTGGCGGAAGACGGGCATTCCCTGCGGAGCACGTCGGAATACATGAAACAGTCCGTCCAGGCGGTGGACAACAAGTTCACCGGAAACACCACCCTGGCCGTGATCATCACCAACGCCGGGTTCAGCAAGAACCAACTGTGCAAAATCGCCGGGATGGGGCATGACGGCATGGCCCGGTCCATCCGGCCCGTCCATACTTCCGCCGACGGCGACAGCGTGTTTGCCCTTTCCGTCGGCCACGTGGAAGCCGATCAGGATCTGGTGGGGCTGCTGGCCGCGGAAGTGATCAGCGAAGCGATCGTCCGGGCGGTCCGGAGCGCGGAAAGCGCGTACGGCTATCCTTCCGCCGCGGAGCTCGGAACCTGCCCGGCGGAGGAATGACCCGGCCGCATGCGTTTCCGCCCGGCCCGTATAACGCCAAACCGCACGGACCCCCGTCCCGCGTCCGCCCCATCCCTTCGCGGAATGAGGACCGTTCATAAAGGAGAAGCATCATGACCAGACAGGAAACCTGCGACGCCCTGACCGCAGGCGGGATCGCGTATGAACTCACGGAGCATGCCGCGGTGTTCAACATGCAGGAACTGGAAAACGTCCGGCTCCCCTATCCGGACCGGGACGCCAAGAACCTCTTCGTCCGGGACGACAAGAAACAAAGATACTATTTAATCACCGTCAGAGGGGACAAAAGGGTGGACCTGAAAGCCTTCCGGGAACGGTTCGGCACCCGGAAGCTCTCCTTCGCTTCCCCGGAAGAACTGATGGAGATCATGCGCCTGATCCCCGGCGCGGTCACCCCGCTGGGGCTGCTGAACGACGGGGAACGGAAGGTCACCCTGTACCTGGACGCCGCTTTCCTGGACGGGCTGATCGGCGTACACCCCAACGACAATACCGCCACCGTCTGGCTGAAGGCCGAAGACCTGGTCCGGCTGATCCGGGCGCATGGCAATCAGGTCATCACAGCGGACATCTGATCATTCATCATTACCGACCGCCGTGCGGGATTGCATTCCCGCGGAAAGGAGCAGCTGATGGAAAGCATCGTATCGGGCCTGAGCCATATCGCCGTCCGGACCCGGGATATCCTGGAAAGCGTGCGTTTTTACACGGAAGTGCTGGGTCTCCGGGAAGCCTTCCGGATGAACGGGGCGGACGGTTCGCTGGCCACGGTCTACCTGTACATCGCCCCCGGCCAGTTCCTGGAACTGTTCGCCAACGGCACCCGGCCCGCCGACACCGGGCGCGACCTGATCGGGATGTGCCATATCTGCCTGGAAACGGCGGATATCCGTCAGGCGTACCAGACACTCCTGGCCCGGGGCGGCACGGCGGATTCGGAGATCCGTCCGGGCAAGTCCAAATGCCTGCTGTTCTGGACCCATGACCCGGACGGAACCCCGCTGGAAATCATGGAGCTGGTTCCCGGATCCATGCAGGCGCAGGCCTGCAGGCGTCTGGCAGGCGCCGGCGGCGGGGAAGCGGAAGCGCGGGAACCGTAATCTCTCCCGTCAGAGATCGATCGCGTCCAGGATCCTATACCCCGCTTCTTCCACCCTGGAAAACTCGATCCGGCTGATCCGGGTTTCAAACGGGGAAAAGCGCCGCCGCATGACCTGGCAGACGGCGTCCAGCTCCGCCGCCGGGTCGTAAATCAGGGTGGTGTGCGGCCGCCAGCTTTCATCCCGCGTCCATTGATCCAGATGAACGCCGAACTCCCCCGCGATCCTCCGGTGCAGGGCGCGCAGCTCGCCGGCGCAGGAAGGCTCCGCGGCGATTACGGACGTTTCGGATAGAAGCCCGATTCTTTCATAGCGCACGGAAAACGGCGGGCAGGCGCGGACGATCTTCGCGCAGTCTTCAGCGAACGCCGCATCATCCTCCGGGAGATACGCGGCGATGGTGATATGCCCGTAAAAAGGGGCCTGCTCTTTGACCAGGGACAGCGCCGCCTCCCGGACCGAAAGCAGTTTTTCCGACGCGTCCGGAGACAGTCTTGCGATCACACACAGCATGATTGGATTCCTCCCTTGCGGCAATTCCGCTTTAAAACCTGATCCCGTATGGCATGATAGCAGAACCGCGCCCCTTCCGCAAGCCGGGGCGCTCCGTTTTCCGTGTATCCGGCAATACCCTTCCCGCGCATTCATCCGCCCGGTCCGGAAGCTGCCTTTGCGCTTCCCTCCTTTTTTCACCCGGTTCGTGATTGACAGCCCGCCGGCCGTCTGCTATAATGAGCCCATCCAGGGAAAGGCAGGTACCGGTGTACTGATGAAGATCCGCAGCTGACAAACGGCCATGAAACTTGCGTCTCCTGTGCGAAACGGCACAGGGGCAGTTTGAGTGCCGCTTGAAGGCTGCGTTTTGAAACAGCCGGACACGTCCCGTGTCCCGGGCGGCATCTTTGCCGCGGATGTTTTTTGCGCTCCTTCACGGCGGAAAGGAGCGTTTCTTTATGCCCGGAATCATTCTGGAAGCAAACCATATTCAGAAATCATACGGAGATCAGCTGGTCCTGGACGTGGAGCGCCTGCGCGTTTATGACGGGGAGCGGATCGCCCTGATCGGGGAGAACGGCGCGGGGAAGTCCACGCTGCTGTCGATCCTGGCGGGCGAAACGGAGCCCGACGCCGGCACCGTCCGGCGCTGCGGGTCGTTCGCCTATATCCATCAGTCCGGTGAGGCGCGTAACGACGGGAGCGCCCGCCTGGCCTCCGAATTCCGCGCGCCGGAACAGCGCGGCGGCCTGTCCGGCGGCGAGATCACCCGGCGGCGCATCGCCGAAGCTCTGTCCGGCGACACGGTACTGCTCTTTGCCGACGAACCGACGACGGATCTGGACGCCGGGGGGATCGAACGGCTGACCCGGTTCCTGTTATCCCGGCGCGGCGCGCTGCTGCTCGTATCCCACGACCGGGCCCTGCTGAACGCGCTGTGCACCCGGGTGCTGCATCTGGAAGACGGCAGGATCACCGATTTTCCGGGAACATATTCGGCTTATCAGGAAGAACTGAAGCGCCGCCGGGCGTTTCAGCAGTTCGAATACGACCGGTACCGGGCGGAACAGGCGCGGCTCAAAGCGCTGGCGCAGCAGAAGGCCGAATGGGCGGCCTCGGTCCAAAAAGCGCCGAAGCGGATGGGCAACAGCGAGGCCCGGCTGCACACCAGGGAATACACCAACGCCGTGCTGCGCCTGAGCGCCGCGAAAAAGACCGTGCAGGACCGCATGGAACGGCTGGAAAAGAAGGAAAGACCGAAGGACCTGCCGCAGGTCCATATGACGCTTGGGGTCAGCCATCCCGTGGAAGCCAGAACGGCCCTGACCGTCCGGTGTGATCTGCTGCGGGCCGGCGGCCGGACGCTGCTCTCCCAAACCGGGTTCCATCTGCCCGCCGGCAGCAGGACCGCGCTGCTGGGAGAAAACGGCAGCGGCAAGACCACGCTGCTGCGCGCCCTGCGCGGCGAGCCCTCCCCCGGCACGCTGTTCACGGGAGAGATCCGGCTCAACCCCGGAGCGCGGCTGGGCTGGTTTGACCAGGATCACGAAAAAACGCTGGACCTGGAAAAGACCGCCCTGGAAAATGCGATGGCCTCTTCCCCCTGCCCCGAATCCCTGGCCCGGACGGTGCTGGCCCGCCTGCGCCTGGAGGGGGACAGCGTGTTCAAGCCCGCGCGCGTCCTGTCCGGCGGGGAAAGGGCGAAGGCCGCTCTGGCAAAGCTGCTTCTGTCCGACAGCAATGTGCTGATCCTGGACGAGCCCACCAACCACCTGGACCTGTTTGCCATGGAAGCCCTGGAGAGCCTCCTGGCCGATTACGGCGGAACGCTGCTGTTTGTCAGCCACGACCGCGCGTTTGTCTCAGCCGTCGCCGGGCGGATCCTGCGCGTTGAAAACAGCGCGCTCACGGCCTTTGAAGGCACGCTCAGCCAGATGGAGGCGGACGCGAAGCGCAGCCGGGGCGACGAACCCGCGCGGCTTGAAATCACCTCTCTGGAAATGAAGCTGGCGGCGCTCGCGGCCCGGATGGCGGCGCCGAAAAAGGGAGAAAGCCCGGAACAGCTGAAGGAAGAATACCTCGCGCTGGCCGAAAGCCTGAAAGCGCTGCGCAGGAAAAACGCCCCGCAGCCCCGGCCGTAAAACGCCGGAAGCCGGACGGAAAAGCATCCGCCGCCGGCACATGACGCATTGCGCCCTGCCCCGGCCGGAGCGCGCGTATACAGGAATCGTACAAAAAACTACGGAGGACCGGAACATGGAATTTAAGCGCATCCGAAAAATACACGAGGGCAGATTCATCACCCGCTACGACGTGGACTACGTCACCGCGGAAGGGCATCCAAAGACCTACGAGATCATCAGCAGGAACCGGAACATCCGGACGCTGGAAGAGCTGCAGAACCGGAAGGCGGATTCGGTCATCCTGATCCTGACAGACGAAAGCGGGGAACGCATCCTCGTCAGCCGGGAATACCGCATGGCCATGGCACAGTGGATCTATAACTTCCCGGCCGGGCTGATCGACCCGGGCGAGACGCCGGAAGAAAGCGCCCGGCGGGAGCTGTTGGAGGAAACCGGGCTCCGCCTGACGCGGATCGACGACATCCTGGACAACAGCTACAGCGCCATCGGTTTTTCCAACGAGCGGAACATCTGCGTCTTCGGCGCGGCAGAAGGGAGCTTCCG
>CAMJXZ010000065.1 GCA_946409855.1 uncultured Clostridia bacterium
CATGCCGCCGCTGCGGATTACAATCAGGGGGAAGTCTCCCCCTGATCACCCCCTCCGCAGAACGATGCATATCTTATCCTTGTCAGGGGACTGAACAGTTACGAAAAATTAAAAAAGCCGTGAAGGACGGCGGAATGATCCGGGCTTCACGGCTTATATTTATGGATTATCATGGATAACCGGGCAGGGCAAAGGGGGGAAGGGCGGGCGATCCGTTTTCCCGCCGCGCCCGCGGGGCGCCGGGGATGCGATAGCGGCAGCGTCTCAGTCGGACCCCAGGACGGCCTGGCGGATCTTTTCCAGTCCGCTTCTGGTATTTTTGTAGCATTCGCCGGCGCACTGCTCTTTGAGCCAGCCGTACATGTTCTGGGACGAAACGTTTCCGCCCTGCATGACGAAGTAGCCGGCGGTTTCCGCTTCCATCTCATACATGAGCACCAGGGCCTTTTTGCCGTCCGACGACATGACGACGCTGATCAGGTTCCGGCCGGACAGGCCGACGTAGGAATCGTATATGTTCAGCTCCAGGGGCAGGCTGCCGGCGTACAGGTTCAGGTCATACAAAAGCGTAAAGGTCAGGGCCGCCCGGTGGTCGCTGTTCTCCATCCATTCCAGAGGGCTTGTGAACAGATAGATGGAAGCGTAAGCGGGCGTCATCTTCCCGGGATAAAGCTGAATGCCGGAAGCCGAGCCCTCGTTCCCGGCGGGGGCGGCGGTGCGCCGAGGGGTCCTGGTTGGCCTGGGCGTCGGGGTATAGGTGCGCCTGGGGGTTTTGGTGGGTTTGGGCGTGGGGGTCCTGGTGGGTTTCGGCGTTTTCGTGGGCTTCGGCGTCGGGGTTTTCGTGGGCCTGGGGGTCGCGGTACCGGCGGTCTGTCTGATCCGGACGGTATCCAGCCACATGCCGTCCGGGTTGTTCCCGTCGGCGTCGGTATAATAGACGTATACGCCGATCTCGTGTTCATCCGAATCGTTCAGCTTGCTGAGCGGGATACTGACCGTGGACCGGAAATGGGAGACCGGCTCGTTCAGCATGTGATCCCATTCCGACTGAAAATCGGCGCTGAAATGAAAGCCGACGATCAGCCCATTTTTGCAGGTCACGTCCATCTCGACGCCAATCCTTCTGCCCTTTTTCACCGTGACGTCCGACAGGACGAAGCCGCCGGTGACGGCGGGCGCTTTCTTTGGCGTTCCGGTGGGCTTGGGGGTATTGGTGCGCCTGGGGGTTTTCGTGGGCTTCGGGGTCGGGGTTTTGGTGGGTTTCGGGGTCTTTGTGGGCTTGGGCGTCGGGGTTTTCGTGGGCCTGGGGGTCGCGGTGACGGTGGTCTGGGTGATCCTGACGGTGCCCAGCCACATACCGCCCGGGTTGTTTCCGGCGGCGTCGGTATAATATACGTATACGCTGACCTCATGCTCGAGCGAATCGTTCAGCTTGCTCAGGGGGATATTGACCGTGGAACGGAAGCGGGATACCGGGGATTTCAGCATATATTCCCAGTCCGACTGAAAATCGGCGCTGAAATGAAAGCCGGCGATCAGGCCGTTTTGGCAGGTCACGTCCATCTCAACGTTGATTACGCTGCCCTTTTTCACCGTGACGTCCGACCGGACGAAGCCGCCGGTGACGGACGGCTTCTTCTGAGCGGCCGCGGCCGGGACGGAACAGAAAAGCAGCACCAAAGCCAGCGCGGCTGACAGATACCGCAGATGCTTTTTCATGGGGGTTCCTCCTTTTTCCCGCGGGCGGGCCGCCGGATGCGCATGTATGATATTTTCACCGGGTACGGAAAATATTGTACCCCCGCCGCCCGGCCGTGTCAAGGAGAATGCCGGCTGATGTTCCTTTTGATTCCGCTTGCCTGCCCGTGCCCTTTGTGATATAATCGGAAAAAAGCAAACCGTTTTTACAGGGAGGAACCCGCATATGGCGCAAAAGAAAAAGACGCTTTCCAATGGCAAGGTCTGGTGCTTTGCCATTGGCCAGTTCGGCTGGTCCGTGCTGGCGGCCCTCATCTCTTCCTGGTTGGTCAACTACTACCAGCCGGACCAGGCGGCGCAGGCGGCCGGGCAGCCCATCTTCATCCCCCAGGGGCTGGTGATCTTTGGCGTGTTCACGGTGCTGGGCGCCATCACCGCCTTCGGCCGGATCTTTGACGCGGTGACGGACCCGATGATCGCCTCCATGTCCGACCGGTGCAAGAGCCGGGACGGCCGCCGCATCCCCTTCATGCGGGCCGCCGCCGTTCCCTTCGCGGTGACCTGCGTGCTGGCCTTTTGGTCTCCCGTGGGCGGGGAAAGCTGGGTCAACGCGCTGTTCCTGTTCCTGATGCTGATGCTGTTCTACTTCTTCATGACCATGTACTGCACGCCCTACAACGCCCTGATCCCGGAGTTGGGGGCCGACCAGAAGACCCGCCTGAACATCTCCACCGCCATCTCCTTCACCTACATCGCCGGCATGGCCGTCGCTTATCTTGCGCCGGTGATCTGGGGGATGCTGGAGGGCGTGACCGGGGACCGGGTGACCGCCATCCGCCTGACCTTTACCCTGATCTCCCTGCTGGGCTGCGTGTGCATGTTCGTGCCGGTGTTCACCATCCGGGAGCGGGATTATGTGGACATCGTCCCGCTGGAATCCACGGCGCTGCGCTCGCTGACGGCCACCTTCAAAAACAAGGACTTCCGGGTGTTCGTCGCCTCGGACATCGCCTATTTCCTGGGCATCACGATGTTCCAGACGGCGCTGCCCTTCTTCGTCACCTCCCTGCTCAAGATGGAGGAAAGCTATTCCACCCTGTTCTTCGTGCTGATGACCGCGCTGTCGGTGATCTGGTACATCCCGGTCAATAAGCTGACGCCCAGGTTCGGCAAGCGGAAGATCATCCTGGTGGCCTTCTGCATCTTCACCGTGACCTTTATCTTTACCGCCTTCTTCGGGGAAGGGCTGCCCATCCCGCCCCTGTGGCAGGGGATTCTGCTGTGCGTGATCGCGTCCCCCGCCCAGGCGATCTTTGGCATCCTGCCCCAGGCGGTGGTGGCCGATATCGCCGAGTGCGACGAAAAGCAGACCGGCGAAAACCGCAGCGGCATGTTCTTTGCCGCCCGTACCTTCGCCTTCAAGATCGGCCAGTCGGTGGCCATGCTGCTGTGCACCGCCTTCTTCACCATCGGGAAGGAGACGGGCCTGGGCTACCGCATCACCGCCATCGCCACCGCAGTTGTGTGCGTGCTGGGCGGGCTGCTGTTCGTGCTGTATAACGAGAAAAAGGTGTACGAGCGGCTGGGTATCCGCTGATGAGGACCGGACGGACAGACTGTCCAAAGGAGGGACCGATGCCTGACCCATTTTATCCCGGCGGCCTGATCCGGGAAGCGCAGTATCAGGAGACCATGGTGTCCCGGGTGCTGCCCTTCCTGGCGTCCGTCCGGCTGGAAAAAACGGTCCGGACCTATGACGGCAAGGACCTTCATACGGAACTGTACCGCTGCCCGGACGCCCGGGGGAGCGTGGTCATCGTGCATGGCTTTACCAGCACCTGCGTCAAATACGCGGAGCTGATCCGGTCCCTGCTCATAAACCGGTATTCGGTGCTGATCTATGACCAGCGCGGGCACGGCCGCAGCTTCCGCCCGGGCCGGTCCAAAGACCTGTCGCTGACCCATGTGAACCGCTTTTCGGACTATGTGAGCGATTTGGAAAGCGTCCTTTCCTCCCGGGAAGAGGAGCTGCCCGGCCCGCGGTTCGTGCTGGCCCATTCCATGGGCGGGGCGGTCGCCGCGCTGTACCTGGAGGCCCGCCCGGACGCCTTTAAGAAAGCCGTGCTCTGTTCGCCCATGTTCGCCCCGGCGACGGGCGGGATGCCCGCGTGGGTCTCCCGCGCCCTGTGCGGCGCCGCCTCGCTGATCGGCCAGGGGGACCGGCGGATCTTCGTTTCGAAGCCCTATGCCGGGCCGGAGGATTTTGACACCTCCTGCGCCACCAGCAAGGCCCGGTTCGAGTGGTACGACCTGATCCGGGCGACGAACCCCTTCTGCAGCAACAACGGCCCCAGCTACCGCTGGACGCTGGAGGCCCTCAACGTGACCGCCCAGGTGCTTAGGGAGCGGGTGGTGGAGAAGATTTCGGTGCCGGTCCGCGTATATCAGGCGGAGCAGGAGTTCATGGTGCTCCCCTGGGCGCAGGAAGCCTTCGTCAAACGCCTTCCCCGCGGCGAGCTGATCCCCGTCCGGGGGGCCCGGCACGAGATCTACCGCAGCTCCGACGACGTGCTGGTGCCCTGGTGGCAGGGGGTGCTGGATTTCCTGGAGGATCAGCCTGATCCGGATTCCGCGGGGGAATGAGGACGACGGGGGAATCCCCGGAAGAAAAACCGTCAGCCATCCGGGCAAAGCCCCGGGAAGAAGGAGGAAACCATGAAACGTCTGACTGCTGTTATGCTGCTGCTGATCCTCATCCTGCCGGCCGTTCCCGTATCGGCGGGCGGGCGCTCCGCTTATCCGGCGAGAGCCATTGCCTATATGGACATCCGGTTCAGGTGCGGCTGCACCGCGGTGGGCACCGGCGCGATGATCTGCAGCGACGGGCTGCTCACGGCCGGCCACAACCTGATCTGCAAAAACCATAACCAGACGGCCGAACATCTCGAATTCTACTTCGGCTACGTCAGCAAAAACGATTATTTTTACCATTATAACGGGCATGTTCACTACTGGTACCTGGACGGCTTTGGCAGCGGGTATCACAGCAGGCACGACATCGGCTACGTCCGCTTTGACGAGGAAATCGGCAACAAGACCGGCTGGCTGGCCACGCGGTACGGCCCCGACAGGGAATTCGACGGGGCGACGTGCTACATCAGCGCGTATTCAAAAGACGGCGAGCTGACCGATTATTCCGCCGCCATCAGCATCGACAGCAAGCTGCAGTTTCTCGTCAGCCACGGGCAATTGCCCTACGGCGGGGAAGGCGCGCCTGTCATCGTTTACCGCAACGGAAAGCCGACCGTGGTGGCCGTGTATAACTCCCACACCGATTACGCCCTGATCGGCCGGCGGCTGACGAAGGATCTGTTCGACGAAATGAAGAGAAGGCTCAATTTCGGCAAATGACAGGAAAAGGGGCTGATGCAGAACATCCGATCTGCACCAGCCCCTTTCTTTTTTTGCGGCGTCATTTGATTTTCCGATGCAGGAGTTTTCCGCTTCCGCATCGAAAGGAGAACGGCAGAAAGCCGTGCGGCGCTGTCCCGCAGGCCGGAAGAATGATGCGGAGGCGCCGAAATGACCGACAGGCTCGAATTGAAGCAATCGTTCCAGGACACGCAGAGAAAAATCCGGGAGAACCCGGAACTGACGGCACGAACGCTGGCCGCCCAGGCCGGCACCCTTTTATACCTGGGCGGCTACCGGGCTGTATCGCCCCGGATCAAAACGGATGCGGCGGACATTCGGGTGACCGACGATACGACCTTCCGCTGTGCCCGGAGGTTTGTCTCTGATCCGGGAGCAGAAAAAATAGCGGTCCTGAACTTCGCCAATGCCTATTCCCCCGGGGGCGGCGTGACGGAAGGGGTCATGGCTCAGGAGGAATGCCTCTGCAGGAGCAGCAATCTCTACTGCACGCTGACGATCCCCTATCTGCTGAAAAACTACTACAAATGGAACGCGAGAAACACAGGCGCCATGGGCACAGACGCCGTTATTTATTCGCCCGGCGTCACCGTGTTCAAAACGGATGATCCGGTCCCCCGGGATATGGAGCCCTGGTTTCAGGTGGATGTGCTGACGAGCGCCGCTCCCTGTATTGATCCGGATAAAAAGAAACCCGTTCCTAATGAAAAACTGCAGGCTGTGCTGACCGGACGAATCCGGAACATTTTGGAAGTGGCCGCGGCGCAGGACGCGGATATCCTTGTTCTCGGCGCGTTCGGGTGCGGGGTATTCCATAACCCGGCTGACCTGGTCGCGGACATTTTCAGGAAGCTTCTGATTTCCGGGCAATATGGCAGGTATTTCCGGAAGGTACTGTTCGCGATCCCGGACCGGCCCGGTAATCCGAACTTCCGGGTGTTCGAAAAAGCGTTCGGTCCGGATACCGTTTAACACCGACGGCCGCAGCTGTGCGCCGCGGCCGTTTTTATATTTCTGTCCAGGGATAAAACACCTGATGCACAGTTTGATACTATTCTCTGATAAAAATGCTAAATCTTGCATGTATCTTTGACACTTGCTCCGCGTCCTTCCGGGGCTTGACGGTCCGCAGTTCGGTGATCATGTCCCGGGACCTTACAGGCCCCGGGGGCGCACCTCATCCGGCCCTTTGGGCCACCGCCAGGGCCTGCCGGCCCGTCCTCGCTGAAAACAGGCCACCGGCCTGTTTTCCGGGCGCTGCGGACCCCCAGTGGGGAAGGCTTTTGGGTGCCCACGGGTACGCTTTTGACCAGTTTCCTTGATGATACGCTATATCTACGCACGATCATTTAGCATTTTTATCTGATCTTAGTATGAAATACCGTATCCTGCAAATTGCTTCGCCAAAGCATTCATGAAGCGGGATGCAGCGGCGGAAGGGGGCAGGCAGGAAACGGAAGCGCAGGTTATGGCAGGCTTTCATGACGCGGTATATCGCTCCTGATCACGCTGCGGATGGTTCGGGAATTTGTTGGCGGAGCAGTAAATAAAACCGGAACGGAAGCGGATCCTCCGCAGGGGCCGCATGCCGCGCGCATATGGCCCCATGGATCAGGACCGGTTCACCGGAACCATCCCGCGGGCAGCCAGGCGCGCTGGGCTTCCAGCATGTCGTCGAACAGCTTTTTGGCGTCGTCCACCGGGACGGCGGCCATCTGCGGGTCGTTCAGGAAGGTGGAAAAGCCGAGCTTCCGGTCGCAGGTCAGGGCGGCGGTCAGGGTGTTTTCCTGGTTGTAGACGTGGCGGGCGACCAGGGGCAGGATGTTCGCGGGCATCTGGCCGGCGAAGAGCGGCTCCACCCGGTCCCGGGTGAAGAGGGCGTTGGTCTCCACCACGCTGCTCAGGGGCAGGTTCGGGATCTGGCCGCGGTTGGGGAGGTTGACGTTGCTGACCATGTCCCCAAGGCCCAGCACGGCCTTGAGCAGCAGGTGCCCTTCTTCCCCGGAGGGCTTGAGGCTGATTTCTTCCTCGCCGCTGATCAGCCGGTCGGACCGGCTCAGCCGGCGCTTCAGGTCCTCGATCCGCCAGGAGACGGGGGTCAGGGAGAACTGCCAGCGGGCGGCGGTTTCCGGGTCTTTGGTGTACCAGGGGGCGGTGAACTCCGCCAGGTGGCGGTCCCCGGCGGCGGCGATGGCGCCGTAGCGCAGGAACAGGTCAAACTTCACCCGGTGCCCGCAGGTGAAGAAGGAGTTCATCCAGTTGTCGTCCGGACCCTCGCTGAAGCCGGTTTCCGCGTACTTTTCCGCAAAGGCCGCGTACAGGGGCATCAGGTCCAGATCCCTATAGGAGGCGGCGGTCAGCCAGGTGAAATGGTTGATGCCGGTGACGGTGGTGTACAGGTCCTGCCGGCGCACGTTCTCCGTCCCCAGCTCCCTGAGCATCGCGCACAGCAGCTTCTGGGTGCCGAAGACCTCGTGGCAGCAGCCGAAGGCCTTGATCCCGGGGAAAACATGGTACAGCGTGCGCACGCACAGGGTCATGGGGTTGGTGTAGTTGATGACCCAGGCGGAGGGCGCGTAGGTCCGGATGGCGGCGCCGATCTCCGTAAACATGGGGATGGTGCGCATGGCGCGCATGAAGCCGCCGGGGCCGACCGTGTCGCCCACGGGCTGCCAGACGCCCACCCGTTCGGGCAGGTGGACGTCCGAGCGCATCTCCTCAAAGGTGGCGGGCAGGATGGAAATCACCACGAAGTCCGCCCCGGTCAGGGCGCTTTGCAGGGACTCGCTCACCTCGTACCGCCAGCGGGACAGGGCGTCCGGGTGGGCGCTGATCTTTTCGCCGATGACGCGGTTGCGCTCCGCCGCCGGCCGGTCGATGTCGTACAGGCGGACGGTGCCGCACATGTCCGGGTCCTTGGCCAGGTCGGTCATGAAGCCCCAGGCCCAGCCGCGGCTGCCCCCGCCGATGTAGGCGACGGTCAGGTTCATCGCTTTTTTCCGTGTGTCAGTCATCTGTGCTTTTCCTCCTTTGGGTCCGGCAGCGTTCAAATGCTTTTTTATGCCGGATGTATCCTATCATAAGGAGGGAAAAAAGTAAAGCAGCGCGCCCGGGCAGATTGACATTGCCACCCTTTTCCCGTACAATAGGCGATGTTCATTTTTCTGCCCGAGGTAGTTTATCGATGTTCAAGCGTCTGATCGGCGACCGCGCCTTTTACCGTTCCGTGTTTACGCTGCTTCTGCCCATGATCGTCCAGCAGTTCATCACCAGCTTTGTGTCCCTGCTGGACAATATCATGGTGGGCCGGCTGGGCACGGAAGCGATTTCCGCCAGTTCCATCGCCAATTCCGTGCTGATGGTGTTCATGCTGACCATTTTCGGCGGCATGAGCGGCATCAGCATTTACGGCGCGCAGTTTTTCGGCAAGGGCGACATGGACGGCATGCGCCACACCTTCCGGATGAAGCTGTACTTCAGCGCCCTGGCCGTCACGGCGGGGATCCTCGTCTACCGCTTCTTCGGGGAGGGCTTCATCAGCGCCTTCCTGCAGGGCAGCAGCGACGGGGGAGACATGCAGCTGACCCTTAACAAGGGCACCGCCTACCTGATGATCATGCTCTGGGGGCTGGCGCCGTTTGCCGTCGTCCAGTCCTACGCGGGCACCCTGCGCGAATCCGGGGAGACCGTTACGCCGATGGTGGCGGGGATCTGCGCCATCGGGACCAACCTGTTCCTGAACTGGGTGCTGATCTTCGGCAACCTGGGCGCGCCGCCCATGGGGGTGGAGGGCGCCGCCATCGCCACCGTGATCTCCCGGTATGTGGAGCTGGCGGTGGTGCTGGCCTGCACCTATCTGCGGCTGGACCGGTATCCCTTCGTCCGCGGCGCTTTCGGCAGCCTGCGGGTGCCGGGCGCGCTGGTCGGCCGGGTGGCGGTCACCGCGGCCCCGCTGCTGATCAACGAGGTGCTCTGGTCGCTGGGCATCACCTTCATCAACCGCCTGTATTCCAGCCGCGGGCTCAACGCCGTGGCCGCGCTGAACATCAACGGCACGGCCTGGAACCTGTTCTGCGTGATCATGTTCTCCATGGGCAGCGCGGTGTCCATCATGGTGGGCCAGAAGCTGGGCGCCGGCAAGCTCCAGGAAGCCCGGGACGTGGACCGGAAGCTGATCTTCCTGACGGAAGTGATGCACATCATCATGGGCGGGGCGATGATCGCCGCCTCCCCGTATATCCCGCTGCTGTACGACGTGGGGCCGGAGGTGCAGGACCTGGCGCGCCGGCTGCTGGTGGTCGCCGGCCTGTCCCTGCCCATCCACTCCTTCGTGCACGTCACGTATTTCACCATCCGCTCCGGCGGGCGGACGCTGATCACCTTCCTGTTCGACGCGGTCTATACCTGGGCGGTGTCGGTGCTGCTGGCCTGGGCGCTGTGCACCTATACGGACTGGACGGTGGTGCAGATCTATTTCTGCGTCCAGTTCATCGACGTGATCAAGATCGTCATCGGCCTGATCATGCTCCGTTCCGATTTCTGGGCCCGCAACGTGGTGGAGAACGCGTGACGGGGGATAGAGCGGCTTAAGTGAATATGGCAAAAGCAAAAAGCCCCGGGCCGCTGCGGATTTCCGCAGCGGCCCGGGGCGCGTTTACCGGCCGGCCGTTTTCTGCCGCCGTGACGAAGCGGCCGGGTTCAGGGGTGGATTACACGTAGATCTTGAGCTTCTGGCCGACCAGGATCAGGTTCGGGTCGGGGATTTTGTTCCATTTTACCAGCTGGGCCACGGTCACGTGGTAGCGGTTGGCGATCTTGGAGAGGTTGTCCCCCTTCTGCACGACGTAGACGATGTACTTCTGACCGGCGCCGCCGGCGACTTCTTCCATCTGTTCAGGATTCAGCTCGTTGTAGTTGTCTTCCATTTTTTTATCTCCTTTCGATTGGTCAGCGGTTTTGTTCCGAGGCGTTTGTTTGCCTGACACCTGTTGATACGCGGCGCGGGGAGCGGATGGCAGCAGATATCAAAAATATTTTTGCTCCGCTGCTCCGCTCCTGAACGGCAGGCGGCCCCCGGCAGGCGGCAGGAAAGGAACCGGGCTTCGCGCTGCCGGCGCTGATCCGCCCCGGCGCGCGGCGCAGTCAGGCAGGTCAGCCGTCATGGATCAAGCCGAAATATTTCGGCGGAGTGGTACCATTATAGGACAGATCGTTCGGATTTCCAAGGGGGCGGCCGCCCCGGAAGGACTGTCAAAATTAAAATTTACAAAAATTTTACAATTGCAAAACCCGGTTTTTGGCCGTTTTCGGGCAAAAGGATGTATTGACTTCATTAAAAGTGCGTGATATACTCTATGATTGCATCAATCTCGGTATGATGCATGAGACTTTGTTTTGGCTTTTTTCGGAACCGGCCTTTCCGGGCCGGCGAAAACGCCGCATTTCACCGTTATATCGTGTTTGATAGCATCAAAGGAGTGATTCTGAACATGGTGCACGAGGTATCAATGGGAAAGCTTCGCAAACGCATGAGCTTCTCGCGCATCGACGAAGTCCTGGAAATGCCCAATCTGATCGAGGTGCAGAAGAACAGCTACCGCCGTTTTCTGACCGACGACCTGATGGAGGTATTGGCGGACGTGTCCCCCATCACCGATTACAGCGAGAATCTGGTGCTGGAGTTCGTCGATTACAAGCTGGAAACGGACAAACCGAAGAACAGTGTGGAAAGGTGCCGGGAACGGGATCTGACCTACGCCGCGCCGCTCAAGGTATCCGTGCGCCTGAAGAACCGGGAGACCGGCGAAATCAAGGAATCCGAAGTCTTCATGGGCGACTTCCCGCTGATGACTGAACACGGCACGTTTGTGATCAACGGCGCCGAGCGCGTCATCGTCAGCCAGCTGGTCCGCTCTCCCGGCGCCTATTTCGACGTGCAGATCGACAAGAGCGGCAAACGCCTCTTCAGCGCCCAGGTGATCCCCAACCGCGGCGCCTGGCTGGAATACGAGACGGACTCCAACGACGTGCTCTGGGTCCGCATCGACCGGGCCAGGAAGCTGCCCATCACCATCTTCCTGCGCGCGCTGGGCTATTCCACCGACAACGACATTACCTCCCTGCTGGGCGAGGACGAGCGGCTGATGGCCACCATCACCAACGCCGACTCCACCAAGAACCAGCGGGACGCGCTGCTGGAAGTCTACCGCAAGCAGAAGCCCGGCGACCTGCCCAGCGAGGACAGCGCCCGCTCCCTGCTGCGCAGCCTCTTCTTTGACCCCAAGCGCTATGACCTGATGCGCGTGGGCCGCTATAAGTTCAATAAGAAGCTGTCCATCGCCGCCCGCATCGCCGACCACGAGCTGGCCGAGGACGCGGTGGATCCCCGCAGCGGCGAGGTGCTGTTCGAGAAGGGCACCATCCTGACCCGGGAACAGGCCGAGCAGGTGCAGAACGCCGGCATCAACCGCATCCAGATCATGGCCGCGGACGAGCCGCGCGTGGTCGTGGGCAACAACTTTGTCCGCGCCGACGGCTACCTCCCCTTCAAGCCCGAGGAAGCGGGCGTCCATGAGATGGTCCATCTCCCCGTGCTGATGGACATCCTGGAAAACACCCCCGCCGATGAGCTCAAACAGGTGGTGAAGGAGCGCGCCGGCGAGCTGGTGCCCAAGCACATCATCATCGACGACATGGTCGCTTCCGTCAGCTATCTGCTGGGCCTGCCCTACGGCATCGGCGTGACGGACGATATCGACCATCTGGGCAACCGCCGCCTGCGCAGCGTGGGCGAGCTGCTGCAGAACCAGATCCGCATCGGCATGAGCCGCCTGGAGCGC
>CAMJXZ010000066.1 GCA_946409855.1 uncultured Clostridia bacterium
TTTTTCAACGGAAATTCAACGGTTTTTCAACGGATTTTCAACTTGCCTTCCACGGCGCCATGTGCTATGATGGTACCGTCCCAGAGGAAGGACGTCAGGTGGTTTCACCCGGCGTCCTTTTTTTGAAGCGGAGACAGCCGCCGGGCCCGGAACATCTTCCGCTCCGGCAGGATTTTCAGGGCCGGGCAGGGTTCCGCAGTGCCCGGAAAACGGGCCGGCAGCCAAAAGCCTTCCCCATGGGGGTCCGCAGCGCCTGCAAAACAGCACAGTGTGCTGTTTTCAGCGAGGACGGGCCGGCAGGCCCCGGTGGTGTCGCGCCAAAGGCGTGACGGATGAGGTGTGCCCCCGGGGCCTGAAAGGCCCCGGGACATGATCCCCGAACAGCGGTCCGGCCTCCAAAAGCCTTCCCCTCTGGGGAAGGTGGACCGCGCAGCGGGCCGGATGAGGTTTTCCCTGTCCTCCGCCCTGTCCGCTATTCCGCCTCCCGCCTTACGCCCCGTACACGTCCCGGACCTTTTCCTCCAGGTAGTCCAGGTACACGTCCGGGTCGAAGGGTTCCCCGTCCAGGGCGATGGCCAGGATGTCCCTGGGGCTTTTGCTGCTGCCGTATTGCCAGATGCGTTCCCGGTTCCAGCCGTTCATGGGGGCGAAATCCCCCTGGGCCAGGGCGCCGTCCACGTCGACGGTCTTCTTCATCTGCCGCAGGAACTGCGCGCCGTAGGCGCTGCCCAGGGCGTAGGAGGGGAAATAGCCGATGGCGCCGAAGGACCAGTGGCTGTCCTGCAGGACGCCGCGGCGGTCGTCCGGCACGGTGACGCCGAGGTATTCCTGATAGAGTCTGTTCCAGGCCTGGGGCAGGTCGTGCACGGCCAGGGTGCCGGCCATCAGCTGCTTTTCCAGCTCGTAGCGGATCATCACGTGCAGGCAGTAGGTCACCTCGTCCGCCTCGGTGCGGATCAGGGAAGGCTGCACCCGGTTGACGGCGCGGTACACGTCCTCCCAGGTGAAGCGGTCCAGCTGGCCGGGGAACAGCTCGCAAAGCTTCGGGAACAGGAAGCGGATGAAGGCCTTGCTCCGGGCCAGGATGTTTTCGCAGAAGCGGCTCTGGCTCTCGTGGATGCCCATCGAGACCCCGCCGTCCAGCACGGTGTAGACCAGGTCCTCCGCGGAGCCCGTGTCGTACAGCGCGTGGCCGCCCTCGTGGATCACGCTGAACATCGAGCTGGACCAGTCGTCCTCATGATAATGGGTGGTGATGCGCTCGTCCAGATGGGAGCCCAGGCTGGTGGTGAAGGGGTGCTCGGTGGTGGAAAGCCCTACGTGGTCGGGGTCCAGCCCCATGAGGTTCATCAGGTACAGCGCCAGCTCTTTCTGCTTGTCCTCGGGGAAAACGCCGTGCAGGCAGGCGTCGTCCACCTGTGGGCGGCTTTGGGCATAGCGGATCAGCGGCACCAGCCGGGCGCGGAGGCGGTCAAAAAAGGCGTCGCAGACGGCCCTGCTGAGGCCCTCCTCGTACTCGTTCAGCCAGTAGTCGTAGGGGTCCTTGTCCGGCGCGGCGTATCCGGCGAAGCGGCGGGTCATTGAAACGACTTTCGTCAGGTACGGCTCAAACAGCGCGAAGTCCGACGTTTCCTTGGCCTTCACCCAGACGTCCTGGGAGGTGACCATCAACTTCTGGTATTCGGTGTATTCTTCCAGGGGGATCTTCTGCATGAAGCGGATGTCCTTAAGCAGCAGGTACACCATCCGCTGTTCCTTTTCGGTCAGCCCGTCTTTCCGGCTGTCCAGGAATTCCAGCAGGGAAACGGTCCCTTCCCCGGTGGAGAGGCGGTACACTTCCTCGGACAGGATGCCCGTGGCGTGGGCCTGGTTGGCTGCGGTGCCGCGGGGGGCGGAGGTTTCCCCGTCGTAGCTCAAAAGGCTCAGCGCGTGGTAGTAGGCGCTCAGCTTTTCCTGCAGGGCCAGCAGTTCTTTCCGTGCGTCGGTCAGTTCCATATCGTGTGTCCTTTCCCGCGCGGAAATGCTCCGCGCGCCGTGCGTTCAGTTTAACGCCATCATACCACAGAAGCAGGCGTTTGTCGATCGGGCCGCCGTCCCTTCCGGGCCGGCCTTCCGGAAAAATTTTCAGAAATGCAACAAATTCATGCGGAATTGCGTTATAATACTTGGGGAACTGTTGCAAACCTCTTCATGATATCGCGGAGCGCAGAAAGGAAGTATACTCATGAAACGCAGACTTGCCTTGTTGACCGCGCTGGTGCTGGTGCTGACCTGCGCCCGGGGGCTGAGCCTGACGGCCGGCGCGCAGGATATTTCCTCCTGGTCCGGGCCGACCGGCAAATACACCACCGTTGCCTGGCCCAAAACCTATGATAAGGACGCCGCCGTCGTGCAGAGCGCGGATGAAAAAAACCTCGCCCGCATGTATACGGACCCGGACACGGAAAGCGACGTCCTCTTTGTGTACTATAACGGCGTCCCGATGGAAGTGCTGGAGACGCTGGACGGCGGCTGGCTGCGTGTCCGGCTGGAGGGGATGGAAGGCTTCATGCGCGCCGAGGACCTGGTGCTGGACCGGGATATCAAGGTCAAATCCAAGATCCCCCAGCTGACCATCAACAGCGGCCGCTTCCCCAGCGCGCCCCTGATGAGCGCGCCGGACGCCAAGTCGAAGACCCTCTCCCGCTATCCCACCAACGTGCTGGCGCTGGTGCTGGGCTACGCGGACGGCTGGTGCCATGTGTCCGTGAACAAAAAGATCGGCTTCATGCAGAGCAGCTACCTGTGGACGGACACGTCCAGCGTCTACATCGGCAGCGGCCGGAACGATGACGACTACGACGATACGGACTTCGTTTACATTGCCCCCCAGCAGCAGGGCACCCAGCCGGACGGCCCCTATTATTCCCTGCGCAACGTGGGGGAATGGTCCGCCGAGGACGACCGCTACAACGCCGCGGTCTATAATCCCAACTCGATGGATCACCTGAACCTGCGGGAGGAGCCGGACGAGCTGTCCGAATCCCTGGGCAAGTACTACAACGGCGCCCGCGTGATCGTCAATTACGTGATGGAAGGGTACGGCTGGGCGAATGTGACCATCGGCACGCTGACCGGCTATATGCGGACGGATTACCTGGAGATGGGCTCCGAGGCGTATTATCCCCGCTCGGTGATGCCGCTGCTGTACGTGGCCGGCCCGTATGAGTACGGCGCGTACCTGCTGGAATACCCCATCGGCACCTCCCGCAGCATCGGGATGTACGCCAACGGCACGCCGGTCACGGTGATGGGGTACAGCAACAACTGGCTGCACGTCATCATCGAAGGGCAGATCGGCTTCATCCAGACCGATTTTGCCGCCTACACCCGGACGTCGAATGTCCAGCCCGTCATCGAGCAGGCCTTCTCCTGGGGCGGCCCGGTGGGCTCTCACGCCATCGCGGGCTGGCCGCTGGGCGGCGGCAACATGGTGGTCGCCAACCCCAACCCCAAGGACCGCCTGAACCTCCGCACCGCGCCTTCCAAAGGCGCCGGATCCAAGGGCAAGTACTATAACGGCGTGGAGCTCTACGCGACGGACGTGGGCGACGGCTGGTATGAGGTCACCATCGTCGGCACCGGCGTCAAGGGCTATATGGACGGGACGTTCCTGGCCAGCTACTGCGCCTCCGCCATGCCCGTCCTGTACACCACCAGCTCGGTCCATCTGCGTGCGGGCATGTCCACCAAAACGAAGTCCCTGACCACCCTGGCCGCCGGCACCCCGGTGATCCTGATGGGCTTCACCTCCCAGTGGGCGCACGTCATCGTGAACGGCCAGACCGGGTTCATCTACGCCAAATACCTGAAGTAACGGCATATCCGGAAGCACAAAGCCCGCGGTTCCTGAGGGAATCGCGGGCTTTGACGTTGGCCGTTGGGCGGCTGCGCGGCACGGTCAGACCGTCCAGGAATGGCCGCAGTTCTGGCAGGTGGCGGCCGTCCTGTGGATGGTCTTGGTGCCGGTCACCGTGTTGGCCGTGCCGATCTTCTTCTTATGGCCGAACAGCAGCCGGAAGGGAAGCAGCAGCAGCTTAAAGATCCAGATCCACCAGCCGATGAATATCCAGTACAGCAGCCCGTGGGTGCGCCTGGTGATGGTGGTGTGGCTGGTGCCGATGCTGCCGGTTTCCACCTGCTGGAGAAAGACGTTTTCACTTCCGCATTTGGGACAGCGCATGATACAGATTCCTCCCTGAACGATCAGAATGATATGGACAGACCGCTTTGCCGGGCGTTATTCCCGCCGGCCGCTTCGATCAAACAGCCTGCCCCATCCCGGGACAGGCTGCGTTTGACGGAATACGGATGGATTACCGCTTGACGTTGAAGGCCTTCATGCCGGGATAGACGGCGCTGGCGCCCAGGGCTTCCTCGATGCGGAGGAGCTGGTTGTACTTGGCCACGCGCTCGGTGCGGGAAGGCGCGCCGGTCTTGATCTGGCAGGTGTTCAGGGCGACCGCCAGGTCGGCGATGGTGGTGTCCTCGGTTTCACCGCTGCGGTGGGAGGTGACGGCGGTATAGCCGGCCTTGTGGGCCATCTTGATGGCTTCCAGGGTCTCGGAAACGGAGCCGATCTGGTTCAGCTTGATCAGCACGGCGTTGCCGGCGCCCAGCTTGATGCCCTTGCTCAGGCGCTCGGTGTTGGTGACGAACAGGTCGTCGCCCACCAGCTGCACCCGGTCGCCCAGCACTCTGGTCATTTCCTGCCAGCCTTCCCAGTCCTCTTCATCCAGGCCGTCCTCGATGGAGATGATGGGGTACTTGTCCACCAGGCTCTTCCAGTGGGCGATCAGCTCGGAGGAGGTATATTCGGTGCCGGCCTTGGGCAGCTTGTAGTGGCCCTTGCCCTTTTCGCTCTTCCATTCGGAGGAGGCGGCGTCCATGGCGAGCATGAAATCCTTGCCGGGTTCGTAGCCGGCCTTGCGGATGGCGTCCAGGATGGTTTCGATGGTCTCTTCATCGGAAGAGAGGTTGGGGGCAAAGCCGCCCTCGTCGCCCACGGAGGTCGCCAGGCCCTTCGCCTTCAGGATGGAGGCCAGGGCGTGGAACACTTCCGCGCACCAGCGGAGCGCTTCCTTGAAAGAGGACGCGCCGACGGGCATGATCATGAACTCCTGCGTGTCCACGGTGTTGGTGGCGTGGGCGCCGCCGTTGAGGATGTTCATCATCGGGACGGGCAGGCGGTTGCCGGAGATGCCGCCCAGGAAACGGTACAGCGGGATGTCCAGGCTGGCCGCGGCCGCGCGGGCGCAGGCGATGGAGACGGCCAGGATGGCGTTGGCGCCCAGGCTGCTCTTGTCCTTGGTGCCGTCGGCGGCGATCATCGCGGCGTCGATGGCGTAGATGTCGGAGGCGTCCATGCCGATCAGGGTGTTGTTGATGACGGTGTTGATGTTTTCGACGGCCTTCTGCACACCCTTGCCCAGGTAGCGGGACTTGTCGCCGTCCCGCAGCTCCAGCGCTTCAAACTCGCCGGTGGAGGCGCCGCTGGGGGCCATGCCGCGGCCGATGGTGCCGTCGATCAGGGTCACTTCGGCTTCCACGGTGGGGTTTCCGCGGGAGTCGAGAATTTCGCGCCCGATGACCTGTTCAATTTCCAGATAAACCATGGGAATCATCCTTTCTGACACGCCCGGAGACAGGATCCGGGACGGCATTCGATAAATAATGAGGGGCCGGGAAACCGTGCGGTTTCCTTGTTTTTTATTATAGCATACCGGTTTTCTTTGTCAAGAAGCGCGGCGGGGCCGGCGTTTGCAGGAAATATATCATATTTCTATTTCGCCAATTCCCGCGTCAGACTTCACGCTTCCTGTGGAAGAACCAGCCGCCGACGGTGAAGAGGATGCAGTACAGCCCCGAGCAAATGGCGCAGCGTGTCATGTCCGCGGCGGTGGCCTGCACGGAGGAAACCAGGGAAATGCAGCCGGCGAGCCAGTATTGCGACGTGCCGCCGCTGCCGAGCCCCGCAAAAAGATCGATCAGGGTCAGGATCAGCGGCAGCGCGATCGGCAGCGCCAGGCTCATGGCCAGTGTCGATCCGACCCGCTTGAACACCGCCGCCAGGAAGCAAAACAGCGCATTGTACCCGGCCACGGTCAAAAGCTGCAGCAGCACCAGCAGCGCTACTTTGCCGCCCCACTCCTTCCCCACGTCCCACATGAGGAAGCCGCAGAGGAACCCCGTCAGCATCGCCAGCAGCGCATAACACAGCGACACTGCCAGGCACACCAGGTATTTGCTGAAAAAGACCTCGGTGCGGGTGTAACCCTTGGTAAACACGTTTTTGATGGTGCCGTTGCCGTAATCGCCGCAGAAAAACACGGCCACGAACGCGGCGAACACGATCACGATGTACACGTTGGTCAGCGCCTGGAGCATATCGTTCACGCCGGAATGGCGGCTGGACATGCCCATCAGCGCGGCCAGGCTGTCGGGCATATCGTCGCTGGTGCTGATGGCAATGGTTTCATCGCCGACAGCCAGGCCCGACATGGCCTCCTCCACCACTACCTCCTGCAGCTTGTTGATGCCCGCGAACATCAGCACCAGCAGCACCAGCACGCCCGCGCAGACATACAGCACCCGCGCCTGGAACAGCTTGCGGATTTCAAAACTGATCAGGTTTTTCATATCACTCACCGATCCTTTCCAGGAAGAACGTCTCAATATCATTCACGTGCGTATTGAGCCCGCTGACCTGAAGCCCCGCCTGAACCAGGGTGCGGTTCAGCGCCGCCGCCTCGTACTGATGGGAATACACCGTGAGCACGTCGCCGTTCACCACCAGGTCCTTTTCGGGGATCATGCCCTGCAGGATGGAGGCGGCCTTGAGCGGGTTGTCCACGGTGATGGTGATATTGCGGCGGAACTGTTCATCCAGCGCCTGCTTGTCGATCTCCTCCACCAGCACGCCGTTGTTGATGATGCCGTAGCGGGTGACCGTTTTGGACAGCTCGTCCAGCAGATGGCTGGAAATCAGGAAGGTGACGCCCTTTTCCTGGTTCAGGGTGCGGATGGTGTCGCGGATGCTCTTGATGCCCGCCGGATCCAGGCCGTTGACAGGCTCGTCCATGACCAGGAATTCCGGGTCGCCCAGCAGCGCGATGGCCAGCCCCAGGCGCTGTTTCATGCCCAGGGAAAAATGGCCCGCGGCCTTTTTGCCGGTGTCCTGCAGGCCCACCAGCTCCAAAAGCTCCGTAAGTTCTTTGTCGTCCTTTTTGCCCGCGCCCTTCACGCCGTTGCTGATGATGGAAAAGCGCCGCAGATTTTCCAGCGCCGTGCAGCCTGTGTACAGCGCGGGCGCCTCGATCATGCTGCCGATCTTCGCGCCGGCCGTGCGCCGGTCCTCCCCCTCAAAGAGGCTCACCGTGCCCTTGTCCGGGATTGCCAGGCCCAGGATCAGGCGCATAAACGTCGTTTTACCCGCGCCGTTTTTGCCGATAAAGCCGTATATGTCGCCGCGCCGGATGGTCATGCTGATCTCATTGACCACGGTCTTTTTGCTGAACGCTTTTGTCAGCCCTTCCGTTTTCAATACCGTTTCCATCGCTTTGTATTTTCTCCTTTCCCTTGATGGATCAAACGCTCCTATGATATCCCAAGTCGCAGAAGATGTCAAATTGCTCAAACGGAACAGAAAAAGAAGGGACGCGGCCGGGCCGGCGTTTGCGGGGGATGGAAGGCCGGCGGGACTTTTGTACGGAAAAGCGTCCGCGCCGGGGTGCATCCTTTCTCCGCGCGGGGGCGGACCAACCGGAAGAGACCGGTTGTGTTCAAAGATATTAAGAATGTATGAAGACCGATTCACAGAAAAGACCAAAGGGCCGGATATGTGCAGCCGTATTTCACATGATGTAAATTATATCTGGTATATCAGAATTTTCAGCATATTCCGCATGAAATGGAAATCGTTAAAATTCTCTCTTGCGCAACAGCCGAACGGGTGTATAATGAGATTGTGATTCACAGAAATTGGGAATTCCGGAACGCCCGAAATTTTTTGGAAAAACAGAATGAAAAGGAGCGAAAAGATGCATCCAAACGGACTCAAAGCCATCGTCGACCAGGACGAGTACGAACGCCGCCGGGAAGCAAGCCTGGCCCTGGTGATTCAGAAGCTGCGGGCGGAACCGGACCGGTTCCGTCCCCGGTGCGGGCCGGCGGCCTTCCCCGCCCGCCGGAAGCGGGACCGCCGCCGCGCCCTGCCGGACTGCCTGCGCGCCGCGCCGAAGCCGGAAGCGCTGCCCGCGCGCCTGCCCTGGGAACTGCTGCCCTGCCCGGAACAGGAGCGGGTGCGGACGAGAACGGTGTACCGGACGCTGCCCGCCGGGACGCTGGTAAACAAAGTGCGCGAGCGGATGAAGGAAAGCCGCGTCTCCATGGAAGCAATGGCGGAAACGCTGCACATCGCCCCCGGCACCTTCCGCAAATGGCTCCGCAGCCCGGAGACCATGACGGTGCGGGATTACGGGGACCTGGCGGCGTGGCTGAACCGGCACGGCGGCCGGGCGGCGTCGGAAGGAAGGGATCTGATATGACCGAAACGACGGGACATAAAACGGCAGCCGGCGCCCCGGCGCCGGACACGGCGGCGGAGCTCAGGCGTCTGGCCTCCGAGCGGCAGCGGCTTCGGTATCTGGAGGGCGTCCTGCCGCTGCTGGGAAGGCGTCTGCGCGAAATGAAACAGGAGGTGTACGGCGGCATCCGCGTCACGCAGAACTGGTCCTTCCTGCCCGGCCGGGCCAACCCGGGCGACCCGACGGCTGCCCTGGCGGCCCGCGCGGCGGAGATCGCCCTGCAGGATGAATACCGCCAAATGGAAAAGCGCGTCCGGGACATGGAACGGGAAAGAAGCGCCCTGCGCCGGCGGCAGGAGCTGCTGGCCTGCGGCCTCAGGGCCCTGCCGGAGGAGCAGCGGTTCCTGGTGGAAACCAAAATCATGGACGGCAGGAGCTGGCCGGAAACGGAGGACCTGTACGAAAAAACCTATGGTTTCCGCCTGCACCGGGACACCCTGCGCCGCCGCGTCGGCCAGGCGATAAAAGCGCTGACGAAAGAACAGACGGCGTGAAGGGGGCGCTGCACATCCACGGCGAAAGGGGGATACAGCCGGGAGCCTGCCGGCCTCTCCAAATCACCCCGGAAATGGCTGAATTCCCGGCATGGACTGCGCAAATTTTTTTTCGTATCCCTCTGGTTTTCTGTGATAAAAGGGGCTGCCGTTTTGTTTGCCGCAGCCTCATATCACAGACGAAATGGTTCCAACGGCCCGCCGCCCCGGAAGTGGCTGCGTCTCCGGGGCGGCGGTTGTTTTTTTTCACGGCCTGTGGTACACTGTTTCCAAGGAAAAGCAAAGACCCTTTCCGGAAAGGAGCATCGCCCTATGGGTTTTGAACAGATCGACCTGAATCAGTATCCGAGGAAGGCGCATTTTGAATATTTCCGTTCTCTCGCCTACCCTTACGTGGGGACGACGGTGAACGTGGACGTGACGGAGCTCGTCCGCATGTGCCAGGAAAAGGAGTATTCCTTCTACCTGACCTTCCTGCACGCCGTTGCGCTGGCGGCCGACGGGGTGCCCGAATTCCGCATGCGGATCCATGACGGCGGGATCGTCCGCTACGACGAATGCCCGACCTCCCACACCGAGCCTGCCGGGGACGGGACCTACTGCTACTGCACGCTCCATCATCACATGCCCCTGGCGGAATACCTCGAACGGG
The DNA here is from genome assembly GCA_946409855.1 of uncultured Clostridia bacterium. GTDB lineage: Bacteria > Bacillota > Clostridia > Christensenellales > Aristaeellaceae > UBA4246. The sequence continues at coordinate 9,771 of CAMJXZ010000066.1, forward strand.
CGCAGGAGGCCCGGAAAACCTGCCGGGAAAACGGCATTCAGGAGGACGAGGACGTCGAAAGCATGCTGTTCATCTCCACCCTGCCCTGGGTCCATTACACCGCGCTGATCCAGCCGGTAGCCGGCCGGGACGAATCCAACCCCCGCATCACCTGGGGCCGGTACGAGGTGAACGACAAGGGCCGGTGCCTGCTGCCGGTGTCCGTGCTGGTGCACCACGCGCTGGCGGACGGGGTACACATCGCCGCCTTCTACCATAACCTGGAAAAGCAGATGGAGATTCTTTCGGAAGAGGAGTAAATTTTTTGCCGCAGATTGGGGATTGTATGAAACGAACGGCAATGATCCTTATGACGATACCGTCTGTCATATTTTGAAAAAGGAAATGACAGACGATTTTATGGATTGCGCCGGCTACATCTTTCAATAGCCGACGCGGTACGGAAAGGAGCGGACGAAAAGCAGGATAAATCCGGCCATGGCCCGTAAGCGGCGTTTGCCGTTCAAACGGCGTGCTGATCATACCGGCGTCACCCAACCCCCGCGCCCCCATCCCGGAAGGCACCGGGCTTTGGATCGGGCGCGCGGAAGGCCGGATGTCCGGCGCGTGTGTCCCGGACAGGACGTCACTCATCCCTCAGCGCCTTTTGATCCCTGCCGATCAGTTCCCTGCGGTATTCCGTGGGGGTCACCCCATAGGTTTCCCGGAACAGCCGGGTGAAATAGCTCTGATCGGAAAAACCCGAAGCCGCGCAGATATCCCGTATGCTGAAATCGTTCATCGACATCAGGATCCGGGCGTTTTCCAGACGGATCCGGTTCAGGTATTCCGTCAGCGTTTTCCCCGTCTCCCGGTGAAAGGCAGCGGACAGGGAACTGGCGTTCACGCCCAGATGCGCCGCGACGGCTTTCAGGGTGACGGCCTGCTGGAAATTCTGTTCCATATAGTCAATGGCGTTGCGGACATTGGACGAATAAGTGTGCCTGCTGTTTTTGTTGACCAGTTCGCAGAAGGCGCGGGTCACTTCATAGGAAAGCTTCAGAAGCCTTTGGCGGTCGTGCATCTGAATGGCTCTGTCCCTGTATTTCCGAAAAGCGGCTTCCAGCGCCGCCGCGGGCACCCCGGCCCGCCGTCCCGCGATGCGGGCGTGGGTCAGCTGCGTGGTGAAGCCGGAAATATCCCGAAGCGCAGCGCCGGGTCCGTCATCCGGCAGATGGATGTACGGCTTCTGCAGGTTCCGCAGGATCTCTTCCGCGGACCGGAGATTTCCGTGGGCAATGGCGGCGGAGTAGGCCGCTTCCATGTCCTGGTAGTGCTCCGCGTATTTGTTCGGGTTTTCATGGAGGGATTGGAAGGGATTGCGGTGCAGCAGGCGGATGGTCCTCATCTGCCCCGCTTCCCGTTTGGAAAAAAGATGGCAGTACGCCCTGCACAGGGCCAGCACCTGCTCTATGCTCACCAGATGGGCAAAGATCACATACCGGTTGAATCCTTCCAGCAGCGACCGGTCCACTCGCAGGAAGCGCAGGATGGCCTCCGTCTCGTTCCGCGTCAGCACCTCCGCGGCAAACGGCCCGGCGAGGATCTGAAAACTGTCCAGCGAAAGCGCCGCCCACCACATGGTCAGCCGGTCCTGAATGAGGTGGGGTACAAAAGGCCGCATGCCGGCAAACAGCCCCCTCAGGCCCTCCGGCGTCATAAACTGCGCGGGAAGCAGCAAATCCTTTGATTCCGGATACAGCTCTTCCGCGCGGCCTGTTTCCGCCGCCCGGGCGGTAATGCCCAGCATGTCCCTGGCCAGAGCAGGGACCGCCTTTTTCCAATCCACGTCCATATGACCGCTTCCTGCAAAAATTATTATATATTGACAAAAATAATTATAACATGAGCCGTCAGTTTTGTCTATAATGTACCTGCGTCAACCGGAAAGGTTGAAAAAAGAAGGAGGAAACCTCAATGAAAAAGCTGACTGCGCTCGTGACGGTTCTGTGTCTTCTGCTGTGCGGCGTAAGCGCCCTGGCCGAAAAGACCGACAAATCCGCCCTGCCCCGGGTGATCATCACCACGGACATGGAAGTGGACGACGCCAACGGCATCCTGCTGACCCTGATGTATGCCAACGAAATGGACATCGCCGGTCTGGTATCCACGGCTGGCAGGGGGCACTTCAACGGCGGCGGCGAGCATACGCTTGGG
>CAMJXZ010000067.1 GCA_946409855.1 uncultured Clostridia bacterium
AAAAACAGGAACCGGCGGGGATCAGCTGTCCATGATGAGGTCGTGCTTGCCGTTCCTGTTCGGGGTCGAAAGACACACATGGAATTGCCTGTTGCACAGGTTCATCTTGCCGCAGTAAATCCCGTTCTTCTCCTGCCACTGATCGCCGTACCAGGAGAGGAGGCAGCCCATTTCGTGCCCGTCCGGGGCCAGCTCGCCGTCCCAGAACATACCGCCTACGGCGGTGTCGAGCTTTTCAAGCGTGAGCTTTTCCAGCTCGCCCGGGTTCGCGCGCTCCGCCTTGAGCGCCGCGGCGGCCTGGGTCAGTTCGTCCTCCGTAACGTCGAAGGACAGGCCGCGGGCGACCTCGGCGGCCTCCTTCGGGGTCTTTTCCCGCAGCTGCTCCTGCAGCGCTTCGTCCGTGTCGAGCAGCTTCAGAAATTCAATCGCCTGTTTCTTTGCCATATACCGTTTCTCCTTTTCTGCGGTCGTCCCGCGTGAGCGGGACACAGTGTTGTCATTTTGATTTCCAGCGGTGTCATGCGCCGCTTTGCGATGCGATCAGGAGCCTGTTCTGCGCCAGCCCGAGTACGCGCAGCAGCAGGCCGCCAAAGCCGGAAAGATCCTCCCGTTCGGCATTCACGCGGCTTTCCGCCTCCGTGAGCAGCGGCCGGTTTGCCTGCAGCCGTTCGAGGAAAGACAAAAGCACCGGTTCTGAATACGCTCCGGAGAGCAGGGCGCAGGTCAGCATCCGCAGCGTTCGGCCGTTGCCGTCACAGAACGGATGGATCCTGCCGAACAGGAAGAACGCGCATACCGCCCTCGCTTCCGGCGGGACGTCCGCGCGGATCCAGCGAAGCAGGCCTTCCGTTTCCCGCGGGATCTCTCTGGGGGGTACAGTCTCCCAGCCGCGGGGGACTTCGCCGCCGGGCTGTCCGCCCGTGAACGGGATACGCTCCCCTTCCCGCCGGAAATGCGCAGGCAGGCCGCCGCCGACGCCCGGGTCCGACATGGTCGCGCTCGTCCACAGGGTGAGGAGATCTTTGGGCGCGCGCGGCAAAGCCGCGCCGCTCCGGAGATACAGCAGCACGCGGGCCCTTTCCCGCAGGTCCCGTACGGTCCGGCCGTCCCCGGGAACGGAAAGCACGTCCCTGCAGCACGCCTCCGTATCGGGCTGCGCGCCCCGGAAGGATATCAGGGGATTCGAGTCTCCCGCAATCAGACGGCACAGCAGAAGCTCCCGCTCCTCGCCGCGGGGGAGAAGGGTGGAAAGGCGGCGTTCCCTCGCCCGCACCGCTTCCAGCGTTTGCAGCCACTGCGCCGTGGGCGTGAACACGCGGCCGTCCACCCCGGTGACGATGGGCCTGCCCTTCCTGTCCGCGCTCACAGGCAGCTGGGGATCCCTTCCGCGGACGCCGCTTTTTTTCCGGCCGCGGGGGGATGCTGCTTCAGGTACGCCGCGAGCGCCGGATCGGCAGCCGCGCGGATACGTTCCTCCCAGCCGCCGCAGAAGAAGCTGCAGGCGTCGGGATCGGCGCCGCAGTAGCCTCTTCCGGCGATGAGGGCGCTGTTCCTGCACCCGCCGCTGCAGCGGTCTACGTATTCACAGGACCTGCACTCGCCGTTCCCGTTCCGCACGTCGCCCACCGTGGTGTAGCTCAGCCTTACGTATTCCGAATCGGTGAGGATCTCCCTGAGCGGCCTGTCGTACAGGCTGCTCAGGCTTCCCGCGATCCCGCAGTCGCACATGCCCTGACAGGGGGAAACGAGGCCGTCCGGGCCGATATAGAACGTATCGCCCAGAACACCGCAGGCCAGTGTACGGCCTTCAGCATCCGGCGCGACTTCCCGGTGATAGACGGAGAACCATTTGTCCTCCCCGGGCGTGTAAGAGAACGCCCCGGAGAGCGTCAGCGCAAGGGGCGCGCCATCGGCAAAATACTGCGGGATGTAGGCGGCGAAAACGGACAGCTCCTCTTCCCGCGTAAGCTTCAATGCCTCCGCCTCCGCCGCTTTCCATTCGCCCAGGTCCATGATCGCGCCGCACTTTACGCCGCTCACGCCCAGGGAGGCCAGGAAGTTGACGGTGCCGCGCAGGACGGACGCGTTTTTGCGGTGCAGGCACATGGATACCGCGGTGCCGTACCCGCGCGCCTGCAGCAGCCGCAGCGCCCTTACGGTGCGCTCCTCCGCGCCGGGGACGCCGCGCAGATAGTCGTGACAGCCGATGCCGTCGAAGCTCAGCTGAAAGCCGGGGCGGACGCCGCGCGCTTCCAGCATGTCCAGGAACGGCCCGTCCACGAGCCAGCCGTTCGTGTAGATGGTTTCCAGAGCGATCCCGCGCTCGTTCAAAAGGCTCACGATTTCCGGAAGGTCGTCCCGGATCAGGGGCTCGCCGCCCGTGATCTCCACGTTAAACACGCCGCATTCTGCCAGCTGCTCTACCGTCCGGACGAGCTGCTCGTGCGTGGGCGAGCCGTGCTTCGCGTGAGGCGCGGACATGAAGCAGTGCCGGCATTTGAGATTGCACGCGCCGGTGACGGACCAATGGGCGACCCGGCGGTACCTTGCCGGATAGGTGCGGTATTTCTGGTCCTCCCGCAGGAAGTCCCACAGACCGGCCCGCCGGACGACGCCTTCGCGCTCAAGCTGCTCCAGGAATTGCGCTTCCCGGCCGGTCAGCCGCTCCGTTTCGATCTCCTGCGCGGCGTCGCACAGCATCAGGAGCCGGTAGAGCGTTTCGTCAAAGAACAGCGCGCTGCGGGCCTTCGTATCGTAAATGCCGTACGGCGCGCCATGCCATCCGCGAAACCGGTATCGCCTGTCGAGCAGGTATTTCATACGCCGACGCTCCTTCTGCCACATCCTGGTACCATTATAGCAAAACAGGCGCAGTTGTGCAAGGGAAAGCTATGCGCGGACACTGTCAGGTTCTTGCGGGATTCCGCGGTCTCTTTCCTGTTCAGGACAGTGTACCCATCCGGAAGCCGGATTTGTCGGATACCCCGGAGCCGCCGAATACGCGCTTTGTTCCGCATCCTGCCGGCAGGACCGCTGTCATCCGGCAGACGATCCCGGGGCTGACCGCCGGCCGGCGGCAAACGGGATTTTTCTTCATCTGCGTCCACGCCTTTTTCCGCTGTTTTTCAGGCCTCTGCGGCTGCAAAGCAGTGCTTTTTGACATTGGCAAAGTCGTGCTCCAGCGCGTAGTAGACCGCGTTTTCATTCCCGGAATACACAAAGGAGATCCGGGTGCCCCATCTGCCCGTCTGTTGGACCGCTTCCAGAAGCTTCAGCCCGTCCTGCGCGGAAAAGCTTTCGTCGCTTTCCCGGAGGATCGACAGGGCGGTATCATACCGGTCTTTCCCGTAGTATCCGAAGTTTTCGGGGGTAAAGTCTCCCGGCAGTTCCAGGACGGCAAAATTGCTCATGGCGGCGTAGGGACCGGAAAGGACGGCGCAGCCGTTCCCGGGCTCAACAACCAGAATGTGGCCTTCCGCGTCGCTCATCAGCGAATGCATCCCCATGTCGGGAATGCCGACGGCCCCCTGCGGCAGGTTGACGACCTTCTTTTCGCGCGCCAGCTCTTCGACTTCCCGCAGGGTGTATTTGCCGCGGATGAAGGCATCCGCCAGGTGATACAGCGGCACACAGTTTTCCCCGATCTCAAACGGCGCTTTGGCAAAGCGCATGTTGTTCAGCTGGTTGGCAAACCGGCCGTACCGGTTCACGCCGTGGAGGCGAAGCATCCCCTGCTCAAAATCCGTATACGTCCGCGGGACAGCGATCCCTTCCGGGACGCCGGCGGCCGCCTTCCCATTCATGCGGAGCGTGACCGCGAACTGCGCTTCATCCATCAGCAGCTGCCAGTCCATGGCTTCCGAGCTGATGTCCATGTTAAACCCGCAGACGTAGTCATCCCCGTACCGTACAAACGCCGTGCACATCGTGATCCTCCTTATCTTTCATCCTGCCGCTTCCGGACGGCCAGGCAATAGCCGACGCCTTCCGGCGCGTTCATGCCGTGCCCCGGGTGGCGGAGATTGTATTCCTGAAAGAACGCTTCGGCCGCGGCGGCGGCGTTCAGGTGTTCCTTCACCGCGAAGCCCGCTTCGTGAAGCATGGCTTCCAGTTCACCGGGCGCATACTTCGCTTTCATTTCTTCTCCCGCGGCCGCGGCGAGCTGCCGGGTGCGCCGCGCCTCTGCGCCTTCTTCGCGGAGGGGATAATCAAAACAGACGGACGACCCTTCGCAGGCGATCCCGGCGATCGTCCGGAGCAGGTCCGCGAACGCCTCTTTTGTCAGATAGTAGCTGATGCCGAGCAGGCTGCCGAAGGACAGGCGCTTTTCGTCCAATCCGGCCTCCGGCAGCTTTTCTTTCCACGAGGGCCGGGACAGGTCGCAGCCGATGGATTGCACCCTGCAGACCGGATGAAGCCCCGCGGCCGCGATGCGTTTCTGCCGGTCCGCGATCATGTCCGGCCGGTCCAGTTCAAATACGGCAAGCGCCGGATTGTCCGTCCGCAGGGAAAACGTATCGTACCCGCAGGCGTACAGGACGATCTGCCTGCATCCGGCGTGGACGGCATGATTGATGGCCCGCTCGCAAAAGGCGCTCCTGGCCAGGACGGACGGCGCGAGCTGGCGGTCCATGATCAGCCGCAGCGCTTCTTCCGGCGAGCCCTCAAACCCCGGCGCGAAGAACCGGATCCCCTGGCTCATATGATGGGCAATGGCGTCGTATTCGTCTTTCGTCAGCATCCGCTCCGCGACCGGATCCGCGAATACCGGGGGGCTGCAGTTCCTGCACTGGTACGCTCTGGCAAAAGCGCTGACCAGCGCGGTCATGTTGTTTATGCCGATTCCTCCCGTCCCTTTCAAGTCCATGAACAGATACGTCTCCGGCGCCGTGCCGGACCCAACGGCGGCAAAAACGCTGAATGCTACGCCGGTTCTTCCGTTCCGTAAATTCTGATGAAATGCCGGCTGAACGCTTCGATCCGCGCGACGGCGGCCTCCGTTTTTTCTGGTTCCCGGTCGCACAGGCGGATCAGGGCCGAGATCGGCGCGGTATAGGCGAAAGCCAGCATCTCGGGATCATCCCGGCGCAGCAGCCCCTTGTCCATCATCCCGGAAAAGATAGGGGTGAACATCCCGGTCAGGCCGGTCAGGAAATGCTTTGTCGCCAGATCCCGGGCGCGGCCGTCCCGGAACTGCTCGATGGTCAGCAGTTTCCTCGTCATGACGATCTTCTCGTCATGGATGGTGAAATGAACCATCCGCATGGTCATCTGTACCAGCGCTTCCGGCGTGTCCGGCACGGGCGGAAGCCGGTCCGGGGAGCCGAAGCGCTCGCCGTAATAGGCGGTCATTTCATCCAGCAGGGCGTTCCAGATTTCTTCTTTGCTGGCAAAGTGGCGGTACATCGCCGACTTGGCCAGTCCCAGGGACGCCGTGAACGCGCGGATATTCGTCCCCGCGTACCCGTTCTGGGAAAACTGCTCCAGCGCGGATGACAGGATTTTTTCCCTGGTATCCTTCGCCATGCGATCACCTCCGTAAAACGTGACCAATCGGTCACATCTCACATTATAGTGAACGACCGGTCACATGTCAAGGCGCCGGATGATGTTTTCCGCGCGGCACGCAAAAACAGCCGGACAGCTGTTCAGGCAGTCCGGCTGCATTGGATGGAGCGGTTATTCAGTTCAGACCGGGCCGGATGATCCGGATTCCCGCAGGCAGTCCCGGAGCACCTGGAAGAGCGCCTCGTTCCGCACCCGCTTTCCGCCGGCGTCGTAATACAGGCCGAAGGACCCGTCGTAATAGGCATGGTAATTGAAGCCGATCCCGGATTCCAGGAGGAAGGCGATGCTGTCCTTCACCCAGGCTTCGCCGCCGCGGTTCTTCTGAAAGCAGTGGATGCCGGCGCCGAACTCCCCGCAGTAGACCGGGCAGCCGCTTGTTTCGGCAAAGAGAAGCGCGTCCCGGAAGGACTGCAGCAGCATCTCCCGGCTCCCCGCGCGGATGGCGTCCGCGTGGTACGCGTCCAGCCGCAGGGTGATGAGGGCGGAAGCGGCAGCCTTGTCCGCCTTCACGTACCCCCGGACCCGGTATTGCCGGCCGCTTTCATGCGGCAGCCGGACCAGCGTCATGTTGGCGTCCCCGGTGGTGCCCCGGATGCGGAGGCTGCGCCGGTCGTCCACGCCCTGGGTCTGGCTGATGAGCCCCTGGCCGGACCCGTTCTGGGACCAGAAGCTGAAGGTTCCGTGCGTTTCCGACGTCTCGCAGGGGAGGCTTTGGAGCAGCTGCCCGTTTTCGTCGTACACGTCGATGTACAGGTCGTCAGCGTAAGCGCTGGCGCTTCTTCCGACGGCGGACGCCTGGAAGCAGAGGGCCAGCGCGTTGGCCTTCGGGTCGGTGACCCGGAGCAGGCCGCTTTCCAGGTACTGCCAGTCCGTACTGCCCGTCTTTGCCCGGGGGGCGGCCTGGAAGGACAGCCAGCTCAGGCCGGAAGCGTACAGGCTGTCGTCCGGGTAAACGGCCTGGGTACCTCCGGTGCCGGCCCAGTCAAACCCCTGATGGGTGAAGGAATGCGGGTCATAAGTGTGGAACTCGTAGGCCGTGTTATCATCCCGGATGGTGACGAACTGCTCGATGGAGGGCAGGCTCCAGTCCGTCGCGCCGGTTTTCGGGTCCTTGACGCCCAGCACCTTTTCGACGAAGAGCACGTGGTTCGGATCGAAGCGGCGGATGCCGTCCGCGATTTCCTGCGCCAGCTCCCGCCACACCCGCAGCCCGTCCCGGGCGTTGGTTTTGCCCACCGGCATGGGTTCGTTGACCAGTCCGTAGCCGATGATGGCCGTTTCGTCCCTGTACCGTTCGGCGATCCTGCTCCACAGGGCGATGAGCCGCTCCTGGCAGGCCCGGTCCGTCCAGAGCCGGTCGCCGTTGCCCTGGGACTGATACCCGCCCTGGGGGTAGTGCATATTGAGGATCAGCCGGATGCCGTGCTCTTTGGCCCAGGCGATGTTCCGGTCGAGCCATTCAAATCCTTCCTCCCGGTACGTGTACGGTTCCGGGTCGGATTCAAAGAGGGCGTAGTTCAGGTAGAAGCGCACGCTGTTGAACCCGAGCTCCGCAAGCTCCCGGAAGGATTCCCCGTCGTGATCCCGGACGGGGGCGGAAGCGGGGTTGCTCCACACGCCGTTGCCCATGGCGATGCCCTTAATCTGGAACGGCTCGCCGTCCAGGGTCAGGGACCGGCCGGAGACGCGGACAAAGCCGGCCGTTTCGCCCCGCGCCGGGGTGAAACCCGGGCCGGGCAGGACGATCAGCGCGCACAGCAGCGCGGCGCTCAGAAAACGGAAAAAGGCGGAACGCGTCATGAGACATCCTCCTTTTCTGGAATATTTCTTATTCGCAGGGCAGCCTGTCCGCCGCTTCGTCCAGCAGCCCCAGGTCCCACAGCAGGCTGCTGGTCAGGTACTTGTCCCGCAGGTCGCGGCTGACGTACAGGGCGTCGACAGTGTCCTGACGGCTGATCCCCAGGTCGGCCGGGGTGCAGGGCATATGACAGCGCCGCATGAGGGACAGGATCCGCTCCCGGGGCGGAAGCTCCCGGTCGATGATCCCGCGGATGGCCGGCCAGTTTTCCGCGATCAGGCGGAGGCGCTCGGCATGGCCTTCGGGCAGGTTTTTTCCGGCCTTCCGCTCGATCTCAAAGATCGGCTCGGCGGTGGCGCCGAAGACGCGGCGGACGCGGGCCGCCCATTCTTCCGGGGAAAAGGCGGCCATGGCCTGTTCGGCCCGGGCGATGTCCGGCCGGCCGATGTTCAGGATGTGCTCATACAGCCACAATGTCAGCTGCGTGCCCACGCCGACCTGGATGCCGTGCAGGTCGGAGGACTGGCCCCGCTGCAGGGCCAGCATTTCCCAGACGTGGCTGAAGTAATGCTCCAGCCCGGAGGCGGGGCGGCTGATCTCGGCGAAGGCCATCGAAATGCCGCTGATGACCAGGCCTTCCAGCACGGCGTTGACGGCGTCGTCCTCCCGCTGCATCAGGCCGTCGGCATGGTCGATGATCTTCTGAAGACAGGTCCGCACCATGTCCGCGATCTCCTCGCAGTACGGGTCGCCGTGCACCAGATGGGCGATCTGCCATTCGCAGACGGAGACGTATTTGGCCAGCATGTCGCCCAGGCCGGCCTGCAGCATGATGTCCGGCGCGGTCTTCACGATGTCGGTATCCCCCAGGATGATCTGGGGGCAGGCGTTGTACAGGCTGGTCTTGACGCGGTTGACGATCATCGACGCGGAATTGGAGCAGTACCCGTCCATCGAAGGGGCGGTGCAGACCACGGCGCTGGGTTTGCCGGCGGTGTGGGCGGCGACCTTGCAGCAGTCGTTGATGACCCCGCTGCCCACGGCCAGGATCACGTCGCAGGCAGGGTCCAGGGCCATGGTGAGCGCCCCGACGGCGTACTCATCCGGCTCCATCTTGCCCTCAGTATGGGGGAACACGAAATCCACGTGCGGGATGCCCGCCCCGTCCAGCGCCGCGGCCACCTGCGCGCCGGCGGCCGCCCGGGTATTTTCGTCCATGACGACGAAGGGTCGCCCGGCCCCGATGGCCGCCAGCGCCTGCGGCAGCTCCCGGATGACGCCGCTGCCGGTTTTGAACCACTTGAGCCCGCAGCGGTGCACCTTCCCGCAGGAGCAGCGGATGCCCTCGGGCCGGATCAGTTCCTGAAGGGTCATTTGCGAAAGATGTTTTTCCATGATTGTGTCCTTTCTGGGGAAAGAGATTTTTTCAGAGAAACGGCGGTCAGCAGGCTGAGCAGGGGAACAGCGCTTATTCTGCAATTAAAGCTGTTTATGGAGCCAGGCCTGCCTCTGTGAAAGCAGCATTGATTGCGTTGACAATGGCATACTTTGTGACGGTTGCGCCTGTGATTCCGTCTATTTGATCCGGATCAATGGGCGCTTGCTGACCGATGAAGCAGGAAAGAGCGTCGGGTTCCAGATATTTACCGCCAATGCCTGGTGTTTCCTGAAAGGTTTCTTTGCTGATGGAGAGGGTTTCCACCCTGCCGTCAGCCGTGAACGAAACATACACGGTAACCGGCCCGCCAAAGCCATTCGCGCTTTTTGAGTAATATATTATTTCGCCGATGGTGATGGTTTTCACTATGCCGTCTGCTGTGTAGGTCACGGTAATCGGCCCGTCAAAGGCATTTGCATATGCTGAGTATGTGTTATCTTTTGAGGTGATGCCAGCATAGGCTGTGTTGATCGCGCTGACGATGGCATTCTTTGTTACGGTTGCGCCTGTGATTCCGTCCACTTTTTTTGCGTTAACAGGCGCTTGCCGGCCGATGAAGCAGGAAAGAGCACCGGGCTTCAGATATTCACCGCCAATGCCTGGTGTTTCCTGAAAGGTTTCTTCGTCGATAGAAATGGAATTTACCCTGCCGTCAGCCGTGAAGGTCACATATACGGTAACTGTACCGAACATCCCTTCCCCGTTCGCTGAAGCAATGCCGCTGTCATAAGGCGTGCCGGCGGCATAGGCTGTGTTGACTGCGTTCACGATAGCGATTTTTGTGTAGGTGGAACCGGTCAATGCATCGATTCTTTCCGCTGCCAGCGGCATCTGCTGGCCGATAAATCCGGTCAGGTTCATGGGGTCCAGCGCCCTGCCGCCCATACCTTCCGTTTCTTGAAACTCCGCTTTACTGACAGACAGGGTTTCCACCCGGCCATCCGCTGTAAAGGTTGCCAGGACGGTCACCGGACCCATAAAGCCCAAAGCGGTCGCGGTCAGCGGTTTTTTCGCGGCGGAATCCGGTTCATGCGCGGGCTCCGGCGCCGGCGTTCCAACGCTTTTGATTTGAACCTGAACCGGTTCAATGCGGACGTTATCATATGGACGACCGTCGGCGTCGGTTGCTTCCGTGATTTGGATACCGACGCTGAAGGTTCCGTCAGGCGCGTATTTACTGACCTGAAAAGGAATGGTGAGGGGCTGGCCGTTGAATATAAAGACGCCGTCCTGCCCAATTACATTGTCGGCTGAAAAGAGGGAAAAGATATCCTTGTCATAAGTCAGCCGTCCCATAATGCCGTCCGGCTTGTCAGAGCCTTCTGCCAGGACAAAGATGCAATCAATGATATCTCCGGGCTGACAGACGATGGCGGTGGCTCGGGCCGGAGCGGTACAGGGGAGAAGCAGAGCCAGGGCTATGAGCAGAGCAGTGAGGCGTTTTTTCATAATGATGCGTCCTTTCTGGGTGGGGAGAAATGGGGAAATAATTGATAAGGCGTTCCGGATGTCATGCGGGGCGAGCACCGGCGGTCGGCCGGATGCCCGGTGAAACAGGATGCATGTAGGATGGCCGGCTTCCATTCCGGAGACTGCTTTGAAAACCATCAGCGGCACAGGTTCATTCCAGCCCCGATAGCATGTTCCGATAAGCGTCAAAAACGGTTGACCGGCCACCTCCCGGTGTCATTCTGAACGATGAGGAAGGACGGCTCCATTGAGCCGGCCGCATCGCGAAGAATCCGTTCTGCGGCGGGAATGAAATGCAGGAAGGCGTCGCTTGTCTTCTTCTGAGCCACAGAACGGATCCTTCACCCTGGCGTTTTCCCTGTGGGGGAAAACGCTTTTCAGGGTTCAGGATGACACCCCGGGGGCGGGCGCTGGCGGGGGTTGAGCGCCGGCGGGCGTTTGTATGTCCTGCGAATTGGGCCGCAATAGGCCGGCACCCGTCCGGATGATCAGCAGTCATCCTCTTTCAGCAATTCCTTCCAGAATGGATTGGCTTCTGTAATTAATGCGTTCTTCTTTGCCCTTGTCCAGCCTTTGATTTCTTTTTCACGGCGGATGGCATCCTGAACATCCCCGTAATGCTCATAATATATCAGCTTATGAATATGATATTGCTTGGTAAACCCGTCCACGAGCCCTTGTCTGTGTTCGGACAACCGGCGTTTCAGATCATTGGTGACCCCGACATACAGGACCTGGTTGTTCCAGTTGGTCTTAATGTACACATAAAAGTCGCTGTTCATATGTTCTAATCTGCTGTTGATGGCGATTCCGCACATTCACCTGTGATATCTGGATCAGTTGAAGGTCGGGAGTAGGACAAAGGGAATGTTGTTTTCAAGGGCGTAGGTGTGGGCGGCGGAGTCTTTGTAGCATTCAATCTTTTCAATGTAATTATTATCGAATACAGAAAAACCGAATTCAGTAACGGAATTAGGAACGATAATCGTTTTCAAATTTATAGCATTAGCAAATGCCCAACCACCAATACTCGTAACATTTTCCGGAACCACAAAAATGCTTTCGGGTTTTCCGATCAGATAGGCAATCAACTTTCCGCTATTCCCGATGAGTGCACCGTTCTGCATATAAAACGATATATTATCAGTAGAGATATTGATTTGCTGCAGGTTGAAACAATTACAGAAAGCGCCATCTTCAATGCTGGTAACACTGGCAGGAATTGTAAATGCGTTCAGTTTTGCACAGTAAGCGAAGGCAGTACCGCCAATTGATTCGAGGTTCTTTGGAACATCAAAATCTGATAAATTTTCACAAGTATGGAATGAACTGAATCCAATAGTTATAAGGCTTGACGGAAGTACTATATCGGACAGATTGTGGGAACAATAAAAAGCATAATTGCCAATAGAAGTTATTCCTTCCTTTATGGTCAGTGATGTTATTTTACCACCCCATGGTGCAGTTGTTCTCCATGGATCAGGGATATTCCCATAATCATCCATTCCTCCAGACCCGCTGATGGTCAGTTCTGTTCCGTCCAGCTTCCAGTACAGGTTGTCCCCGCACTTTCCATCCGGAATAACAACAGGAATGTTGTGCTTCCT